>DASVTZ010000146.1 GCA_036387335.1 Longimicrobium sp. | reverse complement strand
GCCGGGCTCACGGGCCCGCGCCGGCACCGCGCCGCTTCCTGAACGCCGGCACATCCTGCACACCGCCCGACGCTTGCCCCGGGTGCCGCGCCGTGAAAGGCCGGTCGGGGCGGCGGATGACGGCGGTGGAAGCCCGGGCGCCGAGGGGCGCCGCGGGGACAACCAGATTCGACAGGCAAACGGCAGCATGGCACAGCCCTCCATTCAGGACCTCCTCGAAGCCGGCGTCCACTTCGGGCACCAGACGAGCCGTTGGAACCCGAAGATGCGCAAGTTCATCTTCGCGGAGCGCAACGGGATCTACATCATCGACCTGAAGAAGACGCTCCGGCAGATCGAGCTCGCGCAGGAGCTGGTGCGCAGCATCGTGTCGCGCGGCGAGCGCATCCTCTTCGTCTGCACCAAGAAGCAGCTTCGCCAGGTGATCCAGAGCGAGGCCGAGCGCTCCAACTCGTTCTACGTGACCGAGCGCTGGCTGGGCGGCATGCTCACCAACTTCGCCACGATCAAGAAGCAGATCCGCCGCCTTCGCGAGCTGGAACGCGGGCAGGAGGAGGGCGCCTTCGACTTCTACACGAAGAAGGAGCGCCTGATGCTGGACCGCGAGCGCGAGCGGCTGGAGAAGTACCTGAGCGGCGTCAAGGACATGGCCCGCCTGCCGGGGGCGCTCTTCGTGGTCGACTCCAAGAAGGAGCGCATCGCGGTTCAGGAGGCCAACAAGCTGGGGATCCCGGTGCTGGCCATCGCCGACACCAACGCGGACCCGGACGTGCTCACGGTGCCGATCGCCGGCAACGACGACGCCATCCGCTCGGTCACCGTGATCTCGGCCGCCATGGCCGACGCGGCGCACGAGGCGCGCATGTCGATGCCGGACGAGGCGCGCCGCCGCGCCGACGAGGCCGAGGTGACGTCGTACTCCACCGAGACGGGCGCCGGTGCTCCGGCGGACCGTGGCGACCGCGACGGCCAGAAGCGCCGGCCGCGCCGCAAGCGCCGCGCTACGGGCGGCCCGGGTGCCGGCATGGGCGCCGAGGGCGGGGCCGAGGGCGGCGACGCGGAGTAACACGCGCCGACGGCCGGGTAGTTTCTCGGGGCCACTGGCGCAAAGCGCTCGTGGCCCCGATTTTTGCAGCCGCGCCGGGGGCGCGGCAATGGACTCAACGGACTTACCAGGATACCGAAACGGCTATGAGCTTCACTGCGCAGGACGTAAAGGCGCTCCGCGACCGTACCGGCGCGGGGATGATGGAGTGCAAGACCGCCCTCACCGAGGCCGGCGGCGACCAGGAGAAGGCGATCGACCTGCTGCGCACGCGCGGCGCGGCCAAGGCCGCCAAGCGCGCCGAGCGCGAGGCCACCGAGGGCGCGGTGGGCGCCTACATCCACATGGGCGGCAAGATCGGCGTGATGGTCGAGGTCGGCTGCGAGACGGACTTCGTGGCCCGCAACGACCAGTTCCAGGCGCTGGTGCGCGACATCGCCATGCACATCGCCGCGGCGGCGCCCACCTCCGTGTCGCGCGACCAGATCTCGCCCGAGGTGCTGGAGCGCGAGCGCAACGTGTATCGCGAGCAGATGCGCGAGAGCGGGAAGCCCGAGCACATCTGGGACAAGATCGTGGACGGCAAGGTGGAGAAGTTCTACGCGGAGAGCGTGCTCCTGGAGCAGCCCTTCGTCAAGAACCCGGACGAGACGGTGGGGGAGATGATCACCCGCGTCTCGGGGATCACCGGCGAGAAGATCGAGGTGCGCCGCTTCACCCGCTACCAGCTGGGCGAGCAGTGAGCGCCGCCGGCGAGCTGGGATCGGTCGCCCCCGGCGTGGGGGTGGATGGTCTGAAGTATCGCCGGGTCCTCCTCAAGATCTCCGGCGAGGCCCTCGCCGGAGATCAGAGGTTCGGGATCTCCCCCCCGGTGGTGGATCGCATCACGGAGGAGATCAAGCACGTCCACGACATGGGCGTGGCCCTCGGCCTGGTGATCGGCGGGGGGAACATCGTGCGCGGGACGGCGGCCAGCGCCGAAGGCATGGACCGCGTCAACGCGGACTACATGGGGATGCTGGCCACCATCATCAACGCCCTGGCGATGCAGGACATCCTGGAGCGCAAGGGCGTGCACACGCGCGTGCTGACGGCGATCCGCCTGGAGCAGCTCGCCGAGCCCTACGTGCGCCGCCGCGCCATGCGGCACCTGGAGAAGGGGCGCGTCGTGATCTTTGCCGGCGGCACGGGAAACCCGTACTTCTCCACCGACACCGCGGCGGTGCTGCGCGGCATCGAGATGGAGGCGGACGTCATCATCAAGGCGACCAAGGTGGACGGCATCTACTCGTCCGACCCCAAGAAGAACGCCAACGCCGTCTTCATCCCGGAGATCACCTACCTGGACGCGCTCTCGCGCGAGCTGGGGGTGATGGACGCGGCGGGGCTCTCGCTGTGCAAGGAGAACGACATCCCCATCCTGGTGCTGAACCTGGACAAGCGCCGCGCGGTGGCCGACGCCATCAACGGCGAGAGGATCGGGACCCTGGTCCACTCGAAGGCGCCGGCGCTGGACAGCGAGCCGGAACCCACACCCACCTGAGCCGCGAGTCAGAAGCCAATGCCCAGTCTGGACAAGGCCCGCCAGCGGATGGAGAGCGCGCTGGAAGCGCTGCGCCGCGAGTTCGCCAGCGTGCGCACCGGCAAGGCGTCGCCGGCGCTGCTGGACTCGATCCGCGTGGAGGCGTACGGGAGCAAGGTGCCGCTGAACCAGGTGGGAACGGTTGCGGCGCCCGAGCCGCGCCTCCTCACCATCACGCCCTGGGACAAGAGCCTGCTGAAGGAGATCGACCGCGGGCTGCGCGAGAGCGACCTGGGGCTGAACCCGTCCAACGACGGGAGCATCATCCGCATCCCCATCCCGGCGCTGACGGAGGAGCGCCGCCGCGAGTTCGTGAAGCACCTCCACAAGATCGCGGAGGAGGCCCGCATCGCGGTGCGCCAGGCCCGCAAGGACGCCAACGACGAGGTCAAGGCCGGCCAGAAGAAGGAAGGCCTCTCCGAGGACGACGTCCGCCGCGAGCAGGACAAGGTGCAGAAGCTCACCGACCAGTACATCGGCAAGGTCGAGGAGATCCTGAAGCACAAGGAAGCCGAGGTGATGGAGGTGTGAGGGTGGTGTGGCGAGAGGTTTTGTGAGCGGGGGCGGGCATGCGTGCCCGCCCCCGCTTTTTTAGTGCGTGAGTGCGTGAGTGCGTGAGTGCGCTGTGACACGGCGGGTCGCCCTTCTTGTCATCCTGAGGGAGCCGCCACCCCGACCTCCCCGGTGCTCCCGCGCTTCTGCGGCGACCGAAGGATCTAGCCGGCGAGACAGGAGGCCTGTGGGTGAATCGCAGTCCTCTCGATACGCGCAGTAGATCCTTCGCTCCGCGCCAGAGATTGGAGACGGGGCGAGGACGGAGCCGCGCGTCGCTCAGGATGACAAAATGGGGTGGGCTCGGTCGGGGGGTGCATTCCACGCACTCACGCACTCACGCACTCACGCACTCACGCACTCACGGACTCACGCACTTTTTTTGACAAACCTCTCTCCGGGGTCCATCTTCCCCCGCATGTCCAGCAGCGACCTCCTCCAGCAGATCCGCACCGGCGGAGAGATCCCCCGGCACGTGGCCATCATCATGGATGGCAACGGCAGGTGGGCGAAGCAGCGGAGCCGCCCGCGCACCTTTGGGCACCGCGCCGGAATGCGCGCCGTGCGCGAGGTGGTGGAGGCCGCCGCCGATGCCGGGGTGGAGGTGCTGACGCTGTACGCCTTCTCGCAGGAGAACTGGGGCCGCCCCCCGGCCGAGGTCTCCGCGCTGATGGCGCTTCTGGAGCTGTACGTGCGCCGCGAACGCGAGGACCTGCGCGGCAAGGGCGTGGAGGTGCACATGATCGGCGAGGTGGACCGCCTGTCGCCCCGCACCCGCCGCGCCATGGATTCGCTGGTGGACCACACGGCCGGCGGGCGGCGGCTGCGGCTGAACCTGGCCATCTCGTACGGCTCGCGCACCGAGATCGTGAACGCCGCGCGCCGCCTGGCCGAGCGCGTCCTGGACGGCACGCTCGTCCCCGGCGAGATCGACGAAGGCCTCTTCGCCCAGCAGCTGTACACCGCCAGCGACCCCGACCCCGACCTCCTGATCCGCACCTCCGGCGAGATGAGGATCTCCAACTTCATGCTCTGGCAGCTCGCATACACCGAGATCCACGTGACCCCCGTGCTTTGGCCCGACTTCACGCGCGAGCATCTCTTCGGCGCGATCCGCGACTTCCAGCGCCGGGAGCGCCGCTTCGGGCGCGTGCTGGCGAGCTGACGCCGTGGCGCGCAACGAGACGCTGACCCGCACCCTCGTCGCCGCGGTGCTGATTCCCGTGGCGGTGGGGGCGATGTACCTGGGAGGCTGGGTGCTGGCCGCGCTCCTGGCCGCATCCGCCGCCCTTTCCGCGCTGGAGCTGTTCCGCATGGCCGCGCTGAAGGGCCCCCGCGCGCTCCCCGCACTGGGCGCGGCGGGGGCCGTCGCGCTGGTGGCGGCGGCGGCGCTGTGGCCCGAGCGCGGGCTGGACAACCCGCTCCTCTTTGGCATCGTGGCGGCCACCGCGATCGTGGCGTGCACGGCCGCCATCTGGGCGCGCGGCGTGGCCGGCGAGCCGCTCCTCGCGGTGTCGGTCACGGTGTTCGGCGCGGCGTACACGGCGCTCCTCCTCTTCGCGCTCTTCCTGCGCCACCTGCCAGGCGTTGAGTCGCCGCTGCACGGCATGGTGATCCTGCTGGCGCCGGTGGTGCTCACCTGGATCAACGACAGCTTCGCCTATTTCGGCGGGCGCACGTGGGGGAAGCACAAGCTGATCCCCAAGGTGAGCCCCGGAAAGACGGTGGAGGGCGCCGTCTGCGCGCTGTTCGGCACCCTTATCTCCGCCGTGGGGTATGCATTCCTGCTCGCCCGCTTCCCCTCGTACCGGATGGGGATCGTGGAGGCCGCCGCGTTCGGCGTGCTGATCTCGGTCTCGTCGCAGACGGGTGACCTGGCGGAGTCGCTGTTCAAGCGCGACGTGGGGGTCAAGGACTCGGGCAAGCTCCTCCCCGGCCACGGCGGCGCGCTGGACCGCTTCGACTCGCTCTTCTTCACGCTCCCGATCGGCTACGCGTTCTTTCGGTACGTCGTGGGGGTGTGAGTGGCGCCGCGGGGACATCCAGGGGCGAATGAATTCGCGGCTGGAACCGCGCAAAGTCCGCCTGCGCGGACTCGCGTCGGCGGGATTGTGGTAGGGGCGTGATTCATCACGCCCGTGTCCGCCGCCGCTCCGCCGCATCGCTGGTCGCACCGAAACCTTGTAGGGGCAGACCTACGTGTCTGCCCGTGCCCCGGGATGCGCCGTACCTTGTTCCAGGGGCGAATAAATTCGCGGCTGGAACCGCGCAAAGTCCGCCTGCGCGGACTCGGGCGGACGGGTTCGTGCCACCGCGCGCAGAAACCTGGTAGGGGCAGCCCCGCGTGGCTGCCCGTGCCTGATGACGCGCCGACGCCGGCGAACACGTTTGGCACCAGGCACTCGGCACTTGGCACTTGGCACTACTCGCCACTTCCGTTCTCCAGGACTTCCGTTTGAAGGGCGTTTCCATCCTCGGCGCAACCGGATCGATCGGCCGGAGCGCGCTGGCCGTGCTGGACCAGCACCCGGACCGTTTCCGCGCGGTGGCGCTCACCGCCGGTACGCGCGGCGAGGCGCTGGGTGCGCTGGCGGACCGGTACCGGCCCGATCTGGCCGTCGTGGCGGAGGGCGCGGTGCCTTCGGGCGCGTGCGGCGGCACCCGCTGGCGCACCGGGCGCGAGGCGCTGCTGGAGGCCGCCACCCACCCCGACGCCGACGTGGTGCTCAACGCGCTGGTCGGCGCGGCCGGGCTGGAGCCGACGCTCGCGGCGCTGCGGGCCGGGAAGCGGGTCGCCCTCGCCAACAAGGAGTCGCTGGTGTGCGCCGGGCCGCTGGTGCTGGAGGCCGCGCGCGAGGGCGGGGGAGAGCTGCTCCCCGTGGACAGCGAGCACAGCGCCATCCTCCAGTGCCTCGCCGGAAGCCCGCCCGAGGCGGTGCGGCGGCTGGTGCTGACCGCGTCCGGCGGCCCCTTTCGCTGCTGGACGGCCGAGATGCTCGCCGCCGCCACGCCCGCCGATGCGCTGCGGCATCCCACGTGGGACATGGGATCCAAGGTCACCATCGACTCCGCCACCCTCGCCAACAAGGCGCTGGAGGTGATCGAGGCGCACTTCCTTTTCGGCGTGCCGTACGAGCGCATCGAGGCGGTGGTGCACCCGCAGTCCATCATCCACTCGATGGTGGAGATGGTGGATGGGTCGGTGCTGGCGCAGATGGGGTTCCCCACCATGGAGCTCCCCGTTCTGTACGCGTTGAGCTTTCCGGAGCGTCTGGTGTACGAATGCCGGCGCTTCGACCCCGTGGCCGCCGGCGCGCTGACCTTCGAGGCGCTCGACGAGGAGCGCTTCCCCGCCTTCGCGCTGGGCGCGGCGGCGGGACGGGAGGGCGGCACCGCGCCGGCCGTCTTCAACGCGGCAAACGAGGTGGCGGTGGCGCACTTCCTGGGCGGCGCCCTCGGCTTCCCCGGGATCGCGGAAGCGGTGGGTGAGACGCTGGCGCAGTGGCGCGGCGGCCCCGCCGATTCGCTGGGGGCGGTGCTCCAGGCGGACGCCTGGGCCCGCCGGACGACGGAAACCTTTGTGCGGAACTACGTGCCTTGCTGCTGAACATCGCTGCTTTCCTGGTCGTGATCGGGGTGCTGGTGACCATCCACGAGGCGGGGCACTTCTTCGCCGCCAAGTGGGTCGGAATCCAGGTCCCCCGCTTCTCCATCGGCTTCGGGCCGCGCGTGATCGGCTTCACGCGCGGCGAGACGGAGTACGTGATCTCCGCCATCCCGCTGGGCGGCTACGTCAAGATGGCGGGGATGGAGGACGACGAGGCGCAGTCGCTGCTGGAGGGGGGCGACGAGGGGGTGCCGGTGGACCCCGAGCGCACCTTCGACTCCAAGCCGCTCTGGGCGCGCACGCTGGTGATCTCGGCCGGGGTGATCGTCAACTTCCTCTTCGCGATCCTCGTCTACGGCGCGCTGGCCGCGGCGTACGGCGAGCGCGTCATCCGCATCACAAAGGTTGCGACCCCCGAGCCGGCGACGGCGGTGGGCCCCGCTGCAGAGGCGGCCAAGATCCCCTTCGGTGCACGCGTCGTGTCGGTAGGCGGAAAGCCGGTCAGCTCGTGGGGTGGCATCCGCAGGGGGATCGTGGATGCGGCGCCCGGTCCGCTCCCGGTGCTGCTGGAGGGCGGCCGCACGGTGACGCTGGTGGTGCCGGAGGGACGGACGCAGCGCATGGAGGTGGCGCGCGCCATCGAGCCGCTGATCCCCGCCGTCATCCCCGAGGTCGTGGCCGGCCAGGCCGCCGCGCGCGCGGGGATGAAGGCCGGCGACCGCGTCGTGGCCGTCAACGGCCGCGCCGTGCAGGGGTGGAACGACTTCGTACGCGTGGTGCGCGCCAGCCCCGGGCTCCCGCTCCCCGTGGAGGTCGAGCGCGGCGGACAGCGCGTGCGCATGACGGTCACTCCCGCCGCCGAGCGCGAGGACGATGAGAATGGCAAGTCCATCACCATCGGCCGCATCGGCGCGCGGCCGCCCGAGGTGCCCACCGAGCGCCGCTCGGTTGGCGTGGTCGAGGCGGTGAAGACGGGGTTCACGGACACCTGGGACGGCACCGTGTCGATCCTGGACGCGCTGCGCGACCTGATCACGGGCCGCACCTCCGCGCGCAACATGGGCGGGCTGCTGACCATCGGCCAGGCGTCCGGCCAGACGGCGCGGATGGGGCTGGACGTCTTCCTGGCCTTCCTGGCCTTCTTCTCGATCAACCTCGCCGTCCTCAACCTCCTGCCGATCCCGGTGCTGGACGGCGGCCACCTGATGTTCCTGGGCATCGAGGCGGTGCGCGGCCGCCCCCTCTCGGTGGAGACGCGCATCCGCCTTTCGCAGGTCGGCCTGCTGATCGTGGTGGCGCTGATGCTGTGGGCCAACGGCAACGACGTGGTGCGATGGATCGAGGGGTTGAGGGGATAAACGGCCGGGGGTGTACTGAAACCGCGGGTTTGGTTATTTTTCAGAGTTTCGGACCTCCAGTGCGGTGCGGCCAGGAACGTTGTCTCCGCTCCCCTCCCGCCACATGCGTCCAGCCCAGTTCCCCAACCATCAGCAGTGAGAGCGGCATGGATCGGACACAGCTCGAGCAGATCGAGCGGCTTCTGATGCGCGAGCGGCAGAAGACGCTGAGGTCTCTTGGTCGGTTTCAGGAACAGTCGTCGCGGACGCGCGATTCGGCGGACGCGGACCTGTCCAGCTATTCGTTCCACATGGCGGACCAGGGAACCGACGCGATGGAGCGGGAGAAGTCGTTCCTCTTCGCCAGCAAGGAGGGGCGCTACCTGTACCGCGTGGAGGAGGCGCTTCGCCGCCTGATCAACAACCCCGCGGAGTTCGGCATCTGCCACTCGTGCAAGAAGCCGATCCCTTTCGAGCGCCTCGAAGCGCTCCCCCACGCCCGCTACTGCCTGGACTGCAAGAACCGCGAGGAGCAGGCGGCGTAAGCTGTGGATGGTGACACGCAAAAGGGCGGACCCGCGAGGGTCCGCCCTTTTTTGCTTGGGATTGGCCTCAACCCCTGCCGGGCGAGTGAACTCGCGGCAACAACAGCACAAAGTCCGCCTCCGCGGACTCGGGTCTGATGCCGGTGTGCACGAGCCGGCTTCAGCCGTCTTCCCGTAGTTCCAGCCGGGGGATTTATCCCCCGGCGACCCGCCGCCGCACCGTTCCTAGCACCCGGCGCCGGCCTCGACCCTCCGGAACCTGCGAAGGCAGGTTTCCCGCGGTTGTTGCAGCGGTTTCAACCGCCGGTCCCACCTTCGCCCTTCACCGCAGCTCCGCGCGCAGCCGCTCCAGCGCCTCCGCCACCCGGGCCTCCAGTGCCCGGATGCGCCGGGGGGAGTCCAGCGCGGTGATCTGCCGCTCAATGGCGGCGACGCTCTCGTCCACCCGCAGCGCGGCGATGCGCCGGTTCACGTCGGCGACGCGCGAGTCCAGGTTGAACTGGGCGATCTGGCGCTCGATGGCCTCCACCTGCCGGTCCACGTCCAGCGACGCCATCTCCCTCTCGACGGCGCGGACCCGGCTGTCCACGTCGTAACGGCGGATCTCCTCCTCCAGCTCACGGATCGCCTCCCGGTGCTGGGCGACGCGCCGGCTGATCCGCTCGCTGTCCGCCCCGCTCTGGTCGCGACCCGCGGTGAGGCTGGAGATGGCGCCCTGCTCCGACGAGATCTGCCCCTGCAGTGAGCTCAAGTGTCCCCGGATGGAGGAGATCCTGCCGCTCAGGCTGCTCTCCTCACCACGCAGCGAAGCGATGCGGCCGCGCATGCTGCTCACCTCGCCGTGCAGCGAGGAGATCTCCCCCTGCAGGCTGCTCCGCTGCCCGTGGATGGAGGAGATCTGCCCGCGCAGGCTGCTCTCCTGGCCGCGGAGCTGGCTCAGCTCCCAGGTGGCGTCCAGGAGCGCCAGCAACCGGCTCTGCCATGCCTGCGCCGACGCATCCACGCCGCGCTGGGCACCGTTGACCGCGTACGTCGCCTGGCCGCCCACGATGTTCATCTGCCGCACGTCGCCCCGCTGGTCCGTCTCCAGCACCACGCGGCCCGCGCGGTTCGCCCAAGTGCTCGGGAGCGCATCGTCGTCCCGCAGCCCCTCCGCCCGCGCGCAGATGCGCAGGTCGCCGAAGGAGCGCTGCACGATCACCTCGCTCCCCGCGCGTCCGGACCGCTCGTAGATGGTCGACACCCCGTTGTCGTCACTCATCGACACCGTGCCGCTGAACGTACCGTCCATTCCCCTGGACCAGCACGACTCCTGGCGAGTGACGATGGGAGCGGAGGGCGTCGGGTCGGTCGTCACGGCGCGTACGGGCGCCACCGGATGTGCCGCGACGTTCCGGGCGGGCACGGTGCGCAGGGGCGCGGCTGCAGGGGTGCGTGGCGTCGCGGAGGGTTGGGCAGCCGCGATGCACACGGTGACCGCGGCGGCCGCCACTGTCGGGAGCACTAGCCCGCGCCGTGCGGCGGGACGCGTTGGTGCGTTGAGAATGGCCATGAGTCGAGCCTCCAGGGATGAGCGTCGGACGATGGGGAGCGCCGCGCCCGCCAGCACGGCCGGTGCGGCGTCGGCGAAGTGGAGGAGCGCGCCGGCGTAGGCGGAGGGGCGCACCCCCAGCGCGAGCACGGTCTCGTCGCACGCCTGCTCGCAGGCGGCGGCCGCCTGCCTGGCCGCGATCCAGGCCAGGGGATGGAACCAGTACAGCGTGAGCGCCGCGCGCCCGAGCACCTTGCGAAGCGGATCGCGCCCGGCCAGGTGCGCGATCTCGTGCGCCAGCACCATCGCGCGCAGCTCATCCGGCCACTCCCGCGCGGTGGGCGGGACGAACACCGTGGGGCGCAGAAAACCGCCCGCCATCGGCGTCTGCACCGCGGGCGAGGCGAGGACCCGCACCGTGCGCCGCATCCCCAGCCGCCCCGCGATATCGGACGTCGACTCGCGCCACGCCGCGTCGTCCATCGCCTCCGCGCCCCAGGCTACCCGATGCGCCCGGAGCAGCGCCGTGAGCAGTGCGGCCAGGGCGGCGAGCACGCCCGCCAGCCAGACGACCAGCGCCACGCTGCGAAGAGATGGAAGCGCCCTCGTCGCGACAGGCTCGTCGATGGGTTGGAGGGCGGATGGCGTCGAAGGACCGCGCCGTTCGACCGAGGCGGCGCGGGGTGCCTCGGCGGGCGCGGCCATCGGCGCGGGGCGCTCCGCGGCGACGGCCGGGCGCGGACGCGGTGCGGGGAGCGGGATGCGCAAGCCGGGGAGCGCGAACGCCAGCAGGGGGAGCGCGAGGAGCCCCGCGAACGTCGCGCTCCAGAGCCGATGCCGGTCCGCCGCAGCTCTCCGCCGGAGCAGGAGTCCCGCGGCAAGCGCGGCAAGCAGCAGGGCGCTCGCCTTCAGGAGCAGGAGGACCATCGGAGTCAGGCCGGTCATCTCAGCGTCCCTCCTGCGCGGCGTCGTCGATGAGGCGCTTCAGTCGCTCCCGCTCCTCGTCGTCCAGCTTCCCGCGGCCCACGTCCAGCAGCGTGGCCAGCGCGGACTCGAGCGACCCGCCGAAGAAGGTGCGCAACAGGTGCTGCACCTCGGAGCGGCGGGCGGTCTCGCGGGCGACTACGGGAAAGTAGTCGTAGCGCGGACCATCCTGCTGGATGCGCAGGTGGCCCTTGTTCACCAGCACGCGCAGCACGGTGCGCACGCCCGCGTCGGTGGGCGGATCGGCCATCGCCGCGCGCACCTCCGCCGCGGTCGCGTGGCCGCGGGCGTAGACGATGTCCAGGATCTCTTTTTCGCGCTTGGTCAGCGCGGGTCGGTTCTGTGCCATGAAGCCAGTGTACACGCGCGGTGTGTAAAAAGCAACAGTATGTGTAAAAATCCACGTCCAGTGGCAAGCCGGTCCGATCACCACCTCACCGGAGGCCAGGTGGTACGTCCGTACAAAGTAGATTGGTGAAGATGGGATTTGGTTGGAGGGCTGACTTGCCGCGCCTGTTTTCAGCCGTTACGAGCGCGAGGGGTGCCTCACCGGCGCCTACGCCGAGACGTCGGCTCTAATCCCACCACAGATAGATGGTGCGGGAGCGCCTCATCTCGGCGGCGAGTGCCGCCACGGTGAGGGTGCCCTGCTCCACGACGTCGGGACAGAACTTGAAGACCTCACGCGCCAGGCCCATCCAGTCCGCGGGCACCCGTCGCAGCTCCACCTCCACCCAGTCGAACCCCGCGCCCACGAGGGTCAGGCCGTAGCGGCGGTCCCATTGGCGGAGGCGGGTGATGATGCTGTCCGTGTGGATGTCGTAGTTCGTGCCGTTCGTTCCCATCGTACGGAGCGCATCGTAGCGGTCGGAGCTTCGGAGCACCGCTACCCGGTCAGAACCGTGTCCGAAGTTCTGCTCGGACCTGAAGACCACGTGCGCTCCACCGAGGGCGGTCTGCAACGTCCGCACGGCCTCCTTCACACGGCTCTCCGGCACCGCGGCGGTCACTCCAGCCACGGGCCTTCCGCTCACATCCTGGAGGCGGCGGAGGTCTGAACCGTGGCGGAACAGCACCTTCACGGTCGAGTCCGCGAATCCGGCCTGTCGCGCCAGTTCCAGATCCTTCGGTTCGAGCGTCTGCGCCTGCGCGCACCCGCTCGAAAGCATGGCGAGGAGCCCGCACGTCGCAGCGAGCCGCGAGTAGAAAAGAGACATCGGAAGCGCAGCGTAGAGAGTTGGGGACAAGAATCCAGGTGTCTATCTCGTCGAGCGGACCGGCCTCGCCAGGGCGATGCACGTGATCCGGCTGCCGTGGCGCGACAGCGTGGTAAATTCCTCGAGACGCAGCCCCGCGGCATCGAGCTGCGCCCTGAAGTCGTCCTCGTAGGTCACCCGGCCGAAGTCGATGCTGGTGACCCTCTTCAGCATGGGCTTGAGGACCTCCATCCAGCGCGCCGGCTGTTTCTGGATCGTCTGCGTGAAGAAGATCGAACCACCCGCCTTCAACAGCGTGCAGCAATGCCGCAACGCCTGCTCGGGCTCAGCCAGGAGCATGAAGCTGCCGGAGAAATACACGGCATCGTACGGCCCGCCCCGATGATCGTAGACGGATTCCAGGCGCACCTCCGCAACTCCGGCCAGCGAGGAGTCTCCCAGCCTGCGCCGCGCGCGGTCCACGTAGTCCGCATCCACGTCGATGCCGACGATGCGCAGGCGCTTCCGCATCACCGCATCTGCGTTGGCTAGCAGCGCGCCGGCCGTGCCAATGCCCACATCGAGCAGCGCGGCGCCCTCGGGCACGCGCGCCAGCACCTCGGCGTACCACCGCGAGGTGAGCCGGAGGATCAGGAGGTCGTAGATGAAGCTGCGGATCATGCGCTCCAGCGGAACGGTGGCTCGGGCGATCTCACTCCTGCCCGGCTCTGCTCCAGCGTCCGTCGGGGCCGCGCTGAAACACGAAGTTGTAGCCCTGGCCGCGAGAGACGAGCCCGCCAGAAGGAGGAGAGTTCGCGCTCAGGATGGCGCCGTTCAACCGCGCGTTCTCCACATCGATGCGGAACCCCGTCCAGATTTCGTCGGCCTCACGCGCCAGCGCGAGCGTATCGCTCATGGGCACGTCGCTGATGTACCGCAGCATCAGCGCCGGACCGGATTGGGGAAAGTTGATCTGCCCCACACCCAGCGTTTTCACCTGCTTTCCCGAAGGGAGGGTTACGACCCGGTACTGGGGAGGCGGGGCTTCTTTCCCGCACGCGCTCGCGAGCAGCACGGACCCCGCAAGGCAAATCAGACGGATTCGTCGCGTCATCGTTGGAGAGATCTTAGGGATCGGTATCCGGCTCTCAGCTTATCACCCTGACCGCCGACGCGCCTGCCTACCAGACGCCAGGGATCAGTCGATGCCGCACACGTAGCGTGTACTCGTGGTATCCCGGCAATTCACGTCGCAGGAAGCGCTCCTCCGAGTGGAGCCGGACGACCAGGAACGCCATTGGAACGACCGCGAACAACACGGCGACGAACGATCCCAGCCACAAGCCGGCGCCGACCATGATCAGCGGATCGGCGGCGTAGAACGGATGCCGGACGACCCGGTAGACCCCTGAATCCACGACGGCGTGCGCACGCTCGCGCTGCAGGCGCACGGCGGCCGTGGCGAAGGCGTTCGCGTGGAGTGCCAGGCTCTTGAGGCTCCATCCCACCGCGAACAGGGCGATGCCTAGATACCCGAGCAGCGGCGCGGGGCGGGGCAGCGCATGCCAGCGGAACGCATCGAGTGCGGCAACCACGGGCACTCCCAGCAACCCCGTCGACAGCACCGCGAACAGCAGCAGCCGATCGGTCCAGGACTGATCGGCGTGGATCGGAAGCTTCGCACGGTCACGAAGCAGGGCGGGGTTCACGCGGTAAACCGCGCCGGCGCCCGCAGTCCTGACGACCAGCAGCACCGCCAGCAGCACCCAGCCACGCCCCCACGCGAGCGTCCCGGCCGCCGAGAACAGGAGCACTCCCACCAGCACCGCGTCGGCGACGAGCCGGGCTATGACGCTGAGCATCGTATGAGAACCGTTACCGGCTGTCGTCGTAGGGAAGCTCTGCCGCATCCACGCCAACGAAGTCGGGCTCCGGATCCGAGGCAAGCTGCACGGCCGAGATACTACTCCTGCCCTCCAGGTAAGCCTTCGCGACGCGATGCATCCCATCCATCACGCGACCGTCCGCACCCAGGATGATCGGATACGCGAGATCAGCCTCCGCAATCAGCCGGGCATGGTCCGCGACGGCCCGACAGGTGGCTTCTTCACTCCCGCCTCCGAACCAGAAGGGCTCGTCGAGCTCACGAATCGCTTCGAGCGGCACCTCCACCCGCGGAGAATCGGCGGTCAGCTCGATCAGCCGATCGACGTCCCATGCGAGAAGACCGTGAGGAGAGGGACGCAGGTGATATTGCTTGCGCATCGATCGGTTTAGGGCAGAGGCCTGACGACACAAGAATCAAGAGCCCGGGGCCTGGTGTCCGCCGCAAAGCCCTGGTTCGGCGGCAGGGCCGCTGGTGGTCTACTCTGGAAACGGTTCCCGGCCGCAAGCAGCCTGCTGCTCCGGGTTTTTGGCGGCCGCGATGCGAGCCTCTACTTGCCGGAGAAGCGCGATGGTCGGCTGGCGATGGACTTTCTCACGAGCAGCGGCTAATGACTCCTGTGCAGCTACCGGGTCACCCGCGGCCGAGGAAACCTCGGCCAGGTGAAGATGTGCGATGCCCACCATGTTCGCAGTCCGCAGTGGCCCGCGTAGCGCTGCGCGAAAGTGCTCGATCGCCCGGAAGTAGTCGTGGCGATCTTGCGCATCTACCCCCGTCAAGAACTCAAAGTATGCGCGGTCCTGGGCTCGGAGGCGATCTGGAGCCCTCACCTCGGCCAGCAACTGCCGCATCCGCGTGAGATCTCCGGCGGAGTACGCATGGAACGCGAGCACCATCGGCCCAGAGCGTTGCTTGCCCCAATAGAGTAGCGGGGGCACGGCGAACAAGAGCCAGCCACCGGTAGAGCCAGCTCGGATCAGCAGGACGCCCAACACAAACGCGATTATCGACGCCGTGAGCCGTGTGCGTGCGCTGTACATCGCTTGCAGAAGTGAGCCGCCGAACGCCACGGTTCAGCGTCGGGCCGTAAGTGTGGAAGATCCAGCAGGTTACGGGAGCTGGCGCGGCCCGCCCGCTGCAACCACCTGTCGGGCAGCACTGCCGGGCCGCGACTCACATGCGATACTCGAAGCCCCGCCACTCCGACGCTCGGCTCGCAATCCCGCGCGCGTTGATCGCGCGTACCCGCCAGCGCCCTGGGCTGGCCCCGATGAAATCAAATGTACCGCTTGGCTCCATGAACCGTTGCCGAAGATGGGCTCCGGCCACGGGTACCCATCCGCGCCACGAACTGACGGTGCGCCCCTGGCGTGATTCTTCGATCGTGGTCATGACTTCCACGTCGAGCAAGTAGTGCATCGCGCCGGGCACCGGCTCCCAGGACACCGAGGTCCGGCGTGGGAAGACGTCGAACGTCGCCCCATCTTCGGGGCTGACCGGCCGAGGGACGCGCTTCTGGAAATCGCGGTCATCGGGGGTAGCACCTTCAGCCAACACCGCGGGCGCGACGCTGTCGACGAATGCGTGAAATTGGTCCCTGCTGATGTACGCTGGGTGGTACGACATGTACCGAATTTGGAGGAGGCAAGCGCTCGCCTCCAGTTCCTCGAACGTGTCTGCATCCGGCAAGGCTGCGCGGACACCTCGAGCCTTTTCGGCTACGCTCGCCTGAGCGCGGATCAGGGTAGAGAGCCGGACGGCTGCGGAGTCGGTCAAGGCCGCGGGTGCGCCCCGGCAGTACGCGTCAGGCTCAACTACGAAACTATGAACGGCATCACTGTTCGAGGACGCGCCAGCACAGCCGCACAAAAGCGCAAGCACGCTGTAACGGAAACGGGCAAAGTGAGCCATCAAGCCATGTAGCTTATAGGATTTGGAAGTCGCCCGACGACACAAGGGTCAGGGGTGCGGGGCCGGCGCGCAAGACTGTCGTCAGGCCGAAATCATGGACGGTCCCGCATCCCCTGCAGCCGACGTTGGTTGACGCGGGTCGAACGCATCATACGCCTTCAGGACGGCTTCCTCTTCCGTTGCGCCGGTTACTTCCGTTGCAGCACCGACGTTCTGAATACTGGCTTCGTACCAGCGAGCTGTGTACCACCGCGTATCGTGGAGCGTGCCGCGACGCGAGTCGAACGCCAGGCGGTCTCAATGACGGCAGCTGTCGCCGTACCCCTGGTACGGCTGGTACATGCCATCGCGGGACACCAGAACGTAAAGGACTTCAGGAGTGCCTTGCGTTCCCGCCTCGCGATAGGCGGGAACCTCGCCGCGGAAGCCGACCCGTTCGAGCTCGGAATCGGAGAGCGCTCTCGGCAGACCGTACTTGTGATAGCGTCGCCCCGCACTCACGATCGGTGCGTCGCCGGTGTACCACGGTGCCTGGCCGGCATAGCGGACGCCTTCGAGCCCACGCTCCGGGCGAGGGTGAGCGGTGACCGGGTTTAAAATCGGCCCGGCGGACGTTTGCGGCTCCTGGTACGCTCCCTCCTCACCGAACTCCGCGATGACCCAGCGGTCGTCCTCTCGCACCCATTCAACGTACCACCACGGTCCTCTGGGTGGTCCGGGGTTGTCGATCCGCTCCCGCCAGCTGTGGTGCCGGGTTCCACTCCGTAGCGCGAACCGCCGTCCGCGCTGCGTCCAGTGCGGGTACGCAGCGAGCGCCCGGGCGAGACTGCTGACCAGGCGATAAGCCTCGGGCGAGTTCCCCTCCACGAACGCGTCACACACCGGTCCCTCCGGCCCGATCGCGGCGAGCGTCTCGGTCGCGGGAAAGCGCCAGATCTCGCGGACGGGCCGGCCGGAGGGCGCGTCCGTGGCGAACTGGACCCAGCTCCAGTCCGCACGCCGCGGGAAGAATTCCGCGATCCGGCGCACCGATGAATCCTCCACGACGGCGCGCCGGAAGTCCCGCATTCGAGTCCTCAGCGCCTCCTGCCCCTCCGCCCCGGCACCTTGCGCGAGCGATGGCCTGGAAGCGGCCAGCGCGGCAACTCCCCACAAAGTCAGCACGAGGTGGCGAACCGTCATCGATATCTCCGAGGCATAGCGATTTTCGGCGGGGTTCAGGGGCATGGGATCCGTCTCCCGGCGGCGTCGGCTGCAACGGTTGGCTCGCCGGCGGTGGAACGAGCTCAAGGGAGAGGACATGGCGGACGGGCGGTATCCAGCGCGGTCTCCGACCCGTCGACGGACGCGAAGGCAGCCCTCTCGGCGTCGGAGAGGTCGGAACGGTGGATGGCGAGATGATTCAGGATCTTACAGGTGCTCAGGCGGTTGGCCTCACCCATCGGCACCCACAGCGGTCGCAGCTGTTCGAGGGTGCGCAGCGCTGGGGCCGTCCATCCCTCGATCGCGACGACCTGGGCTCGGTAGAATGACTGGTCCGCCGCGGTGTAGCTCCCGCGCAGAACCCAGGCAAGCATTTCCCTGGCGCTGGCGATGGCCGCACCGCCGTCGTTGAGCAGGTGGCAGAGCCGCGCTTGCAGGACGCGCCACCACACCTAGTTCTCCGGCCGCAGGTCTGGCCGACGATCGCGAGCGCTCTGTCGATGGCTGCGCGGCCGCGCTCCAGCTCGACCACCTTCCAGCGCGACAGGCGCGCGTACCAGCGCGAGAGCGTGTGCATACTCGAGACTCGTGTCGCCGTACTCCCTTTCGAGCTCGGACGCCCACGCGTCGATGGCCTCCCAGGTGAGGTCGGCGGGGTTCGCGTCGAGCGCCCCGTAGCGCTCCGCGATCTCGGGCTTCACGGGCATCGATACCTCGGGTTCGGGGATGATCGCCCCACCAATGCTCAGCCCGGCACGCGCGGAATGGACCGCCCCTTCGCCCCGCAGGCCACCGAACGGCCAAGCTCAGGCGCGTGCGGCCACTGGTGATCTACCCTGGAGCGATGCCCGGCCGCACGTCGCCTGCAGCGCCTGGTCCCGGGGCGGAAGCCCGGAACGCATGGTTGAACATGAGTAGGAGCCCGCAGGAGAGAACAGCATCTGTGGCGAGGGATGAACTCACCTGCGTACAGGAGCAACGCACCCAGTGCCTCAGGCACCCGCGGCCCAACACCCGGCAGACTCACGACAAGCAGGGTCGCCCACACCACAACTACAAGGCAGGATACCGCGCCCCAGACTCGACGCGTTGTCGCTCGTCGCTCTGGAACCGCGTGGATGCGGTGGCCGACCCACAGCGACGCCGGGAACACGACGAGCACATGGGCTCCGCTGACGAGCAGTGCACTCAGGAATCCGAGTATCTCAGCGGAGCAGACCAGACCGGGTGTGTCTAGATCGAGGCCCGTGATGCAAGCGGCTTCCCCACCCCCGTGGTGCCACGCTGCGACCAGCGCGACCCAGGAGACGACCGGCGGCACGACCAGCAATGCCGCGATCCTGGCGAATCGAAGTAGCGAC
This sequence comes from Longimicrobium sp., assembly GCA_036387335.1. Classification (NCBI taxonomy): domain Bacteria; kingdom Pseudomonadati; phylum Gemmatimonadota; class Longimicrobiia; order Longimicrobiales; family Longimicrobiaceae; genus Longimicrobium; species Longimicrobium sp. Next base: position 3,012 of record DASVTZ010000146.1, on the reverse strand, counting down.
GAACGCGGGAATCTGCTCATCTTCGGGCCGGATCATCGTCACGGTGAGCTGCCGAACGCCAAGTTCAGCTGCAGCCAGCTGAACGCGAACCTCCCCCGCACCGTCACTCCGGCTGGCTATCAGCTGCAACGACTGGTTCGGGGCTGGGGGTCAGAACACTCCGCCGCAGTCCCAGTCACGCTGTGAAGGCTGGAACGAGCAGGTGTTGCTACCGGGTCCGTAGTAGCGGAAGGTCAGCGTGTAGGTACTTGAATCCGCCTGGTACCCGAAGGGCCCATCCTCAGGAGCCTGTTCCGCCGCCCGTGGCACCCGAGGAAGGTAGTGCGGAACCAGGGCGTTTAGGGACGAGGGGTACTTCCCCTCGCTACGGCGATATCGCTCCAGCGCACTGATGATTGGGGCTGCCCGCTTGTAGCCATTCTCCGCATCGATTCCGCGACCGGGTGGAGGTGCACAGGTTGCGAGCCACAAAGAGACTGGAGTGATGGTTACGAGCACCGTCAGTCCAGCAGGAAGTGACGTGCGTGCACGTCCAAGTCGTCGAACCAGCCAAGCTGCAGCGAACGGAGCAGCGAGCGGCAGTAGTAGTAGCAAGGGCTTCGCTCCATCGACCAACATCCAGAGCGTGCGCATACGCCGTCATCAAGAGAGTAGCCGCCGAACGTTCAAGGCTCACGCGCGTGCGTGCGCAGAGAACGTGAGTGAGTCAGGTGCCAGACCGCACGTCGCGTGCAGCCGCTAGTTCGGCGGCGGGTGACTGATCAGAACCCGCCGCGATGAACGATACCGGAGTGGACAGCGCCTGTCCCCCGATCAACGGTGACGGCGAACAGGCGCGGCCGACCTTGGATTTCCACCTCGATGTGGCGTTGGCGCGTGACCAGACCACTCTCAGGATCCTCCATGTCCAAGTCGTAGACGTGGCCGCTCTCGATCCGCGCGGTGTCTTCCGGTGCGATATGTGGCTCGGCCACAGGCATACGGGCGAGCTCACGTCGCGCTAGCAGCAGCATTTCGCACCGTGAGGCGGCCGAAATCGTGTCGTTCGGCCATCCCGACGGAGCTGAAAGCGGGATTGCACACGCAGCGGAACGAGCAGCAGTGGCGTCTACACGCCCACTCGCCGGTTCAGCAGCGGATCCGCAGGCCGAGACAAGGAGCGTAAGGCCGCTCAGGGGCAGCAAGCGCATTTTCGAGCAGAAGGTAAGCCGCCGAACTACTCTCTAAGTAGACAGAATTCCGGACATGCACGCAAGCCATGCATGCGCCATCCTCCGCCCGTTCGATGAGTTTAAGCATGAGCGTACCCGTTGTTATCCGGAATCGCCGGATTCCAGATAACACCGGTACCCCTGATCTGCTAGTTGTCCTAAACGCTTGCGGTGCAAGCCGCTCCGCCCTCAGGAAGCGGCCCATTTCCAGGTGTACGCCGGGCGTCGCCAGATAATGCGCGTATACTGCGCGTTATCAGGCGAGCGCTCGCACTCCCGCGGTTCAGAACAGCGTCGTCTGCGCGGGAAGGCGCGCGGTGCGGCGCTGGGAGACGTCGATGGGGTCGAGGGGGCGGTGCTGGGTGGCGACGACGAGGGTGCGGGGCGCCGGGCCGCGCCGCCATCAGAATCGCTCGGAATGCTTCGTCCGGCGTCCGCTGCAACCGTCTGTTCGGCGGCGGGTAGGGGTCCCCATCCGTTCGTTCGGCGCTACGGCGAAGGCCAGATCACCCAGGTTCCGCCAGTCTCTTGTACGAGGCGCACGCGCGAGCGGCGAAACGTGCTGGCGTGTCCGTCTTCAGGCTCATTCTTCGTCAGCTCTACTGCGGCATCGCTGGTCCATACAGGGTCAGACGCACCCCAGCCACGCAGGACCGTATTCGCCGGTCTCGAGTTCCCACTCCCGCACAAGGCTATCACGGGTCACGCGCCACACCTGGAGGAGGTTAGGTTGGTAACCTGCCTCGTAATCCATCGACGCAACCAGGATGCGCCTTCCTCCCGGGGAGATCACAGGCATGTCCGGAAGCGCGGTTCTGTGCCCGGTCGAGGAGTTGATGAGCAGATAGTCGCGTCCCTCGTAGTAGGTACGCTCAACGAGGTGATAACCCAGCTGCCGAACCGGACCCAAGTCTTTGTGGCAAACATAAGCGTCACCTTCTGTAACGTCATTCTCGAGGGACACTGTGCTCCCCCCGGCAAGCCGGATCAGCGTGGGTGTGCCCGGCCGAGCAGCACCGGGTGCGGGGACACACGCCACAGCGGCTTGATCTCGAGGCCGGGGCGGGAGAAACCCGCAACCTGCACACGAGAGCAGCACCGCAGCAGCTACGCCGAAACAGGCAATTCTCATTGGGCAGATTCGATGGTCAGGCACGCCGCCGAACGACGCAAGGGTCAGGGGTGCGGGGCCGGGAGCCGACACGGATAGAAGGTGGACCGAGGGGCACCCGGGCCCCGGCACCTGAGGGGAAGCGGCTCGCAATGTGGCGGCGCAAAGTAGGCTGAACGGCGCGGATACACTGTAAACTGCCCCTGGTCTTTTACTGCTCAGCGATCGAGAGACTTGACAACGGCGGCCTCATAGAAGGCCGCGGTGAGGCTGGAAGCTCGGTAGTGACCTGAAACTCCGCCGTCAGGTTTCAACGACTTGGATAGGCTCGCGACCATTCCCGGGCAAGATTCCAGCGTCTCGCGCTAATTGCAAGTAACCGTAAGGAGCACCCTGAACCAGCTTCTCGCCCTGCTTCATCACCGAGATAAGACCTGTACCGATTGCGACGGATGCACCAACGGCCACGCCAGCGACCAGGGCCGAGAGCGGTATGCTGTTTAGATCCTTCGCCGTCGCGCCAGCTGCCGCGACGGAGGCGATTAGCGAGGCGAGCCACGGCGACTTCATTTCCACGACCTCCCTGACAAGGCCACTCACACTGGTTAGGCGGTCAGCCCTCATCGCGCGCTGTAGATCAGCGACGCTAACTTCGATGCCACGTTCCGCGTCTGCGACGAGAGCTCTCAG
>DASVTZ010000145.1 GCA_036387335.1 Longimicrobium sp. | reverse complement strand
TCAACGTCAAACCCACGGATCGAGGTACGGAAAGGAGGGCAGACACGCAGGTCTGCCCCTACGGAATCGCGTACACCGGCCACCGTTCGCGTTCCGCCCCCTCTCTCGATAACGGCGAGGGCGCAGCCCTCTCCTGTTATCGGGAGAGGGGGCAGCGAGGAACGAGCGGGGGTGAGGGCCCTCTGCTTCGGCTTTTCTTTGGTACGCTTCCTGCAAAATGGACACGCGAAGGGCACTTTCGCCAGAAACCAGAATCGGAGGGTGAAGGCTATGACGGACAAGGCCACGCAGGAAATGCGGGACGAGAGCAACACCATCAAGGACCCCGACAACTGGGTCACCGGCGACGAGCCGATGACGGGGGCCCAGCGCTCGTACCTCCACACCCTCGCCGAAGAGGCCAAGGTAGAGGTCGACGACGAGCTGACCAAGGCGGAGGCGTCGAAGAAGATCGACGAGCTCCAGGAGAAGACGGGTCGCGGGCAGTAGTCCGGCCCGTCCCGGAGAGGTGCGGGGAAGATCCTCCGCGCCTCTCCTCTTTCTGCGCCCGCGCCGCGTCGGCAGATTGGCGCCCATGGACGCGCTCCCCATCGAATCCGTCATCCCCCCGCTGCGCGCCGCCCTGCGCGACGCGGGCGCGGCCGTGCTCCAGGCGCCTCCGGGCGCGGGGAAGACGACACGCGTTCCCCTGGCGCTGCTGGACGAGGCGTGGCTGGCCGGCCGCAAGATAGTGATGCTGGAGCCGCGCCGCCTGGCCGCGCGCGCCGCCGCCCGCCGCATGGCGCAGACGCTGGGCGAGCGCGTGGGCGCCACCGTCGGCTACCGCGTGCGTATGGACAGGCAGGCCGGCCCGCGCACCCGCATCGAGGTGGTCACCGAGGGCGTCCTCACCCGCATGCTCCAGTCCGATCCGTCGCTGGAGGGGGTGGGGCTCGTGATCTTCGACGAGTTCCACGAGCGCAGCCTGCACGCCGACCTGGGGCTCGCCCTCACCCTCCAGAGCCGCGCCCTCCTTCGCGACGACCTGCGGCTCCTGGTGATGTCGGCGACGCTGGACGGCGGCCCGGTGGCCGAGCTCCTGGGCGGCGCGCCGATCGTGACCAGCGAGGGGCGCAGCTTTCCCGTCGAGACGCGCTACCTCGCGCGGCCCGTGGACGGCCACTCCGAGCCGGCGGTGGCGCGCGCCGTCCGAGCCGCGCTCGCCGAGCACGATGGCGACCTCCTCGTCTTCCTCCCCGGTGCGGGGGAGATCCGGCGCGTGGAGGGGCTGCTGGCGGAGGAGGATCTCGGGCGCGGCGTGCGCGTGGCTCCGCTGCACGGCACCCTTCCGCAGGAGGCGCAGGATGCCGCCATCGAGCCATCCCGCCCCGGCGAGCGCAAGGTGGTGCTCGCCACTTCCATCGCGGAAACGAGCCTCACCATCGAGGGGGTGCGCGTGGTGGTGGATGGCGGCTGGATGCGCGTCCCCCGCTTCGCGCCGCGCACGGGGATGACGCGGCTGGAGACGGTGCGCGTCACCCGCGCGTCCGCGGACCAGCGGCGCGGGCGCGCCGGGCGCGTGGGCCCCGGCGTCTGCTACCGGCTGTGGACCGAGGGGGAGCAGGCGGCGCTCGTGCCCCACGGCGTGCCGGAGATCATGGACGCCGACCTGGCGCCGCTGGCGCTGGAGCTGGCCGCGTGGGGCGTGCGCGATCCCGCGGAGCTGTCGTGGCTCGATCCGCCTCCCGCCGCCGCGTACTCGCAGGCTCGCGAGCTCCTGGCCCAGCTCGGCGCGCTGGATGCGGCGGGCGCCATCACAGCGCACGGGCGGCGGATGAGCGGGGTGGGCCTCCACCCGCGCCTCGCGCACATGGTGCTGCGCGCGGCGGAGCTGGAGCTCGGCGGGCTGGGGTGCGGGCTGGCGGCGCTCCTCGCCAACCGCGACCCATTCCGCGCCCGCGAAGGCGCGCCCCCGGACGCGGACGTACGCCTGCGCGTAGAAGCGCTGCGCGGCGGTCGCGCCCCGGCGGGTGCGTGGAGCGTGGACCGCGATTCCCTGCGGCGCATCGCCGACGAGGCGCGGCAGCTCGCGCGCGGCGCCGGCATCGGTGCGCGCGGCGGGGGCAGCAGCGACGCAGCGGGGATGCTCCTGGCGCTGGCGTACCCCGATCGCATCGCGCAGCGGCGGCAGGGCGGGGGAGGGCGCTTCCTTCTGCGTAACGGGCGCGGCGCGGCGTTCGCCCATCCCCAGCCGCTGGCCGAGGCCGCGTACGTCGTCGCCGCGGAACTGGCGGGGCACGGGCGCGAGAGCCGCATCTACCTCGCCGCGCCCGTGGAGTTGGCGGAACTGGAGGCCCACTTCGCGGATCAGATCGAGACGGAGGAGTCGGTTGCCTGGGACGCGGAGGCCGGCGCCGTGCGCGCGCGCCGCCGCGAACGTCTGGGCGCGCTCGTCCTGCGCGAGTCGCCTCTGGCCGATGCGGACCCGGAGCGCATCACGGCCGCCCTGCTGGATGGGGTGCGCGAGCGGGGCCTGGGCGCGCTGCCATGGAGCAAGAGCGCGCGGCAGCTTCAGGAGCGCCTCGTCTTCCTCCGCCGCGCGGATGCGTCGTGGCCGGATGCATCGGATGAAGGGCTGCTCGCCGGGATGGAGGAATGGCTCGCGCCTCACCTCCACGGCGTCAGCTCGCTCGCGCAGCTCGCCCGGCTGGACCTCGCCGCGATCCTGGAATCGATGCTCCCCTGGGACCGCCGCCGCCGTCTCGACGAGCAGGCGCCGACGCACGTCGAGGTGCCCAGCGGCTCGCGGATCGCGGTGGACTACTCGGACCCGGAGGCGCCGGTGCTGGCCGTGCGCCTCCAGGAAGTCTTCGGCTGGACGGAGACGCCGCGCATCGCCGGCGTCCCGCTTACGCTGCACCTCCTGTCGCCCGCGCACCGCCCCGTGCAGGTGACGCGAGACCTGGCGAGCTTCTGGCGCACGACGTACTTCGACGTCAAAAAGGACCTCAAGGGCCGCTATCCCAAGCACTACTGGCCCGACGATCCCCTCGCCGCCACCCCCACGCGCCGCGCCCGCCCGCGTTGAACCGCTACTGGCGCGGCGCGGGCTTGAACAGCGCGCGGAACGCCCGCAAAGCCGCGGGATGGTAGATGGTCGGGTGCTGCTCCTCCGGCATCCGCTCGTAGTGCCAGCGCAGCCCGGACGACGGATGCCTCTGCAGCGAATCCGCCAGCATCGCGGCGTCGTCCGCGATCTCCTTCTCGTCGCTGCTGGCGAAGTAGAGCGTTTTCCCCGCCAGCGCCCGCGTGCGCAGCCGTTCGCCCGCGCGGCTCACGAGCCGGCGTCCGTTCCACCAGAGGCTCGGGTCGAAGGCGATGTACGTGTCGAACAGGTCGGGCTCCAGGAAGAGCGTCTCCACCACGAACAGCCCCGCGAGCGATTCCCCCACGATTGCGGTCTCGTCCGTCGTGCGGTAGCGGCGCTTCACCTCCGGCATCAGCTCGGTGCGAATGAACCTGCGGAACGCAGCGGAGCCTCCGACCCGTGGCGCGATCGCCCGGTCCCGCGCGACCTCCGTAGGTCCGGTCATGTCGCGCCGCCGCTGCGTGTTCTCGATGCCGACCAGCAGAAAGGGGCGCATGGTCCCGTTCCCCACCGACACCTGCACCAGCCCTGCGACGTGCAGGAAGTCCTCCGCCATCCCGCCGTCCGGCATGTACAGCACCGGCAGCCGCATCCCGGGCGTTTCCGCGTACCCCGGCGGCGCATACACGTTGATCCGCCGCGTCTCTCCCATCACCCTCGACTCGATCGTGAACGTCTCGCCGATCGTCAGCGGCGCCGAGCTCTGCGCACGCGCCGCATGCGTTGCGCACAGGAGAAGGAAGATGCCGAGGGCCAGCCGTCTCATCATCGAAAATCCTGGGTTGAGAAGTAGCCCCCATCGTACGACCCCCTCGCGTGCGTCGCAACCGACCGAGTTGACCGCACCAGCTTTCGACTCTACCGTCAATTCATGAATTACCTTGAGCGCATCACCATCGAACCCGACAAGCGCGGGGGCAAGCCGTGCATCCGCGGCATGCGGATCACCGTGTACGACGTCCTCGACTACCTGGCTTCCGGAATGACGGAGGCTGAGATCCTCGCGGACTTTCCGTATCTCGAAGCGGAAGACATCCGCGCCTCGCTGGCATTCGCGGCGGACATCCAGCGGAAGCTGATGGCGGTGCCGAGTCTGTGAGGCTCTTTGCCTTAGTGCAGTAAAACAGGAGGGCCCGCGAATCTCACTGATCCGCGGGCCGCCTCCGTTTTTCTCTTCAGCGTCTCCGCGCCTCCGCGTGAGACCCGCCGTTTACGCCGCCGAAATCTGCTGGATCTCGACGATCTCGCCGACCATGTGGATGCTCCCCATGTCGCGCCGCAGCTTGGCCGTGAAGCGCACCTGCACGCCGTGCCGCGCGAACCCGGCCGGCAGGTTGATGGGGTCGTACACCTTGCCGTCGTCGCCTCGAATGGCGAAGAAGCCGCCCTCGAGGTCGAACCGCTCCACCGTACCCGTGCCGCTGATCATGTCGCCGCTCCGCGTGACGTAGCCCACGTGTACCGTATCCAGCCGCTCCTCATCGGACAGCAGCGGAGAGCACGCGCCCGCGAGGACGCAGGCGAAGAGGACCGGGGCGAAGCGGAGGGTTTTCATGGCGGCAACGCGGTTCGATGACGGCGGGGGGCGTTCGAGGTTACCCCGTAAACGCACGGACCCCCGCCGTTCTGACACGACCGCGCGATCCTGGCCGATGGGCGTTCGCATGGCTGCCCTCGAATGTTTACTGCCTTCGCGATTGGCATTATCTTGCTGAACGGACTCTGCTCCCACCTCGCTTTCGTCTCTGAAGTACTCCCGGAGGAAACAATCGTGAGCTTCGCGCAACGCACCGTCCGGTATTTCGCCCGCGTCTTCATGGGCGGGCTGGCGCTCGCTGCCATGGGGTGCGGGTCCGACGGCCCGATCGGCCCCGATCCCAGGAGCTACAGCGTATCCGCTCCCGTGCGGATCTACGAGCTGGGGCCGGCGCAGGAGCTCGGGATCCCGGAGGGGTTCGGCCTCGACATCAACGATGCCGGAACGGTGATCGGCGGGAAGCCGACCGACGGCGTGGGCCTGTCGGGGTTCATGTGGACCGCCGCGGGAGGCGTGAAGGACCTCGGCTCGCCGGGCGGCGGAACGTATACGTGGGCGCTCGCGATCAACGGGAGCGGGCAGGTCGCGGGCGGGGCCATTTCGCGTGGAGACAGCATGCCGGCGGCCTACCTCCGCTCCGCCAGCGGGACGTTCCGCCCGGTGGGGATGGGGAAGTTCAGCTTCGCCAACGCCGTCAACGACGCCGGCGTGGTGGGTGGACAGACCGGAGTGGACGGGCGCGTGCGGGCCTTCCGCTGGACCGAAGCGTCGGGACCGGTGCTCCTGCGCGACCGTGGGGGGAGCTTCAACGCCGTACGCGCGGTGAACCTCCATGGTGACGCGGTGGGGATGTTCAACACCCCGGAGGACTGGGCGCAGCGCGCGGCGTTCTGGAACGCGGCCGGTGAGCTCCGCGAGCTTCCCCGACTTCCCGGGGCGCCGTACGCCTCGGCGCAGGCGATCAACGACGCGGGCCTGGTCGGCGGGGCCGCCGACACTCCCAGCGGTGGAAGCCACGCGGTTCTCTGGTACCCGGACGGCCGGATGCAGGACATCGGCACTCTGGGCGGCAGATCCAGCATCGTGCTGGGGATGAACGAGCTGGGTGAGGTGGTGGGCTTCAGCGACAAGTCCACCGAGGGGGAGCTCGGCGGCTTCTTCTGGACCGCGGAGAGCGGGATGCTCGAGCTGCCCGGGCTTCCCGGCGCGAAGTACACGCAGGCGCAGCGCATCAACGAGAACGGGCAGGTCGTGGGGTACAGCGGCGGTTCCGTCGTCCTCTGGCAGATCACCCGCCCCACGCGCTGACGAGGCGCCGAGGCGCGGAAAAGGGCGGCGCATCGTTGCGCCGCCCCTCTTTTGTATCTGCTGATGCCGTCGCCACCGGCGGCCGGATGGGGTTCAAAGCCGGGGTTCGGTGCCGGGGCAAGCACGGGCAGCCACGCGGGGCTGCCCCTACAGGATTTTGGGTGCGGATGGCGAGGGTCGAGGCAGGGCCCGGATTGGTGCGGAAGGCGAGGGTCGAGGTAGGGCGGGCGGTGGGCAGACACGCAGGTCTGCCCCTACGGGATCCGTGCGTGTGACGGGCGTCGGAGCCGCCCGTGACACGGGCGCGATGAATCGCGCCCCTACCGGGTCTGTGCAGCGCAGGCTGCAGTTCTCCCCCTCACCCGCCCTGCGCCCCCGCAGGCGGGGGAGGGGGCCGGGGGGAGGGGGCCCTCACTTACCGCACCCGCACCCCCCACCGCCACCACCGCACCCATCGTCGCCCGCCTTGCCGCGGGCCCCGGCCAGCATGCGCCAGCCGCGCACGGCCAGCGTCCCCGCCGCGCCGAGGACGATCACGCCCACCGCCGCGGACTGCACCAGCTCACCCGCCATGATCCACCTCCGTCATCCGAGGCCCAGCGCACGTCCGCCCTGGTACACCAGAAGGGCGGAAAGGTACGCCAGCGCGAGCATGTAGACGAACTGGAAGCCGGCCCATCCCAGGCCCACCCACCCGCCGCCCGTCTCGCGCACGACGACGGCGGCGGTGCTCATGCACATCATGGCGTACACGTAGAAGACCATCAGCCCCACCGCCACCAGAGGCGTGTACACCAGCGCACCGCTCCCCTCGTGCCGCTCGGCGCGCAGCTTCTCGCGAAGGGAGGTGGAGCCCTCGTCCGCCGCGCCCACGCCGTAGATGGTGCCCATGCTGGCCACGAACACCTCGCGCGCGGCGAACGACGAGACGATCCCCACGCCGATCTTCCAGTCGTAGCCCAGCGGCCGCACGGCGGGCTCGATGGCGTGGCCCAGCATCCCCAGCGTGCTCCCGGCGAGCTGTGCCTCCTGCGCCGCATGCTCGCTCGCCCCGGCCGGAGCTTCCGTCCGCGGGTACGTCGCCAGCGCCCAGAGGACGATGGAGAGCGCCAGGATCACCGTGCCGGCGCGCTTCACGAACATGCTGGAGCGGTGCGCGACCGACAGGAAGAGCGAGCGCGGGTTGGGGATGCGGTACGGCGGCAGCTCCATGATCATGGGCCGCGCCTTCCCCCGCATCAGCGTCCGCTTGAAGATCGCCGCCACGCCCAGCGCGGTCAGCGTCCCCAGCAGGTACATCGCCAGCAGCGTGAGCCCCTGCAGGTTGAACACGCCCGCGACGGCGATGGGCGGGATGAAGGTGCCGATCAGGAGCGCGTAGATGGGGATGCGCGCCGAACAGCTCATCAGCGGCAGCACCAGGATGGTCGCGAGGCGGTCCTTGGGGCTCTCGATGGTGCGCGTGGACATCACCCCCGGCACCGCGCAGGCGTAGCCCGAGAGGAGCGGGATGAACGACCGTCCGTGCAGCCCCACGCTCCTCATGAAGCGGTCCATGATGAAGGCGGCGCGCGCCATGTACCCGGTGTCTTCCAGGAAGCCGATGAAGAGGAAGAGGATGACGATCTGCGGGAGGAAGACGAGCACGGAGCCCACCCCCGCGATGGCGCCGTCCACCACAAGCGAGTTGAGGTCGCCGGGGGGAAGGATCGATCCCACCCACGCGCCCAGCCCCCCGACCAGTCCTTCGACGATCCCGATCAGCGGCTCGGCCCAGGTGAAGATCGACTGGAAGACGAGCCCCATCATCACCACGAAGAGCAGCGGCCCGGCCACCCTGTGCAGCGCCACCGCGTCGATGCGGTCGGTGAGCGTGCGCTCCTCGCCGCCGGCGCGCGTGACGACGCGGTCCGTGACGTCGGCGATCCAGGCGTAGCGCACCTCGGCCTCCAGGCTGCGCGCGGAAAGCCCCGCCGCCTCGATCTCGTCGTGCGCGCGCTCCACCGCCTCCGCCAGCCCCGCGATCCCCGCCAGGTGCCGACCCGCCTGCCGCACCGCCAGCAGGCGCAGCGCCTCCATCCCCGCAGCGGAGGGGGAGAGCCCGCCCTGCACCAGCGCGGCCTCCACCGGCTCCAGCGCGGCGGCCGCTTCGGAGGGAAGCTCGAAGCGGCGCCCGGGGCGGGGGAGCCCGGGCGCCTTCGCCACCGCCTGCTTGAGCAGCTCCAGCCCTTCGCCGCGCGTGGCCACGGTGGCGACCACGGGCGCGCCCAGCTCCAGCGTGAGCTCCACCAGGTCGATGCGCAGCCCGGCCGCCGTCGCCGCGTCCACCTGGTTCAGCGCCACCACGGTCGGCAGCCCCAGCTCCAGCACCTGCGTGGCGAGAAAGAGGTTGCGCTCCAGGTTCTGCGCGTCCAGCACCACCACCACCACGTCGGGCGCGTCGGCGCCGGGCGCGCGGCCCAGCAGCACACTCAGCGCGATCTCCTCGTCCGGCGACGACGCGCTCAGCGAGTAGGTGCCGGGAAGGTCCAGCACCGTGACGAAGTGCCCGTCCGCGTCGCGGTAGCGACCCTCCACCCGCTCCACGGTGACGCCGGAGTAGTTGCCCACGCGCTGGCGCATCCCGGTGAGCGCGTTGAAGAGCGTGCTCTTCCCCGTGTTCGGGTTGCCGATGAGCGCCACATGCAGCGCACCCTCGCGCGCGGCGAGGGCGGGCGAGGGTGCGGGGGGTGCGGCGAGCGTGCCGCCGGCTTGGATCGCTTCCATCTACTCCACCGTGATGTGCTCAGCCTCGGCGCGGCGCAGGGTCAGCATGAAGCCGCGCAACTTCACCTCGATCGGATCTCCCAGCGGGGCGCGGCGCACCACCTCCACCGTGGTCCCGCGGATCAGCCCCATGTCCATCAGCCGCCGCGTCGCATCCGCGTCGCCGGCCATCGACGTGACGCGGCCCCGCTCACCGGGGCCGAGCTCTGCCAGCTTCTTCGCCAACGGTTCAGCCGACCGGAAGGACCTGGATGGACGTCGCGAGCGACTGCCCCAGCGCCAGCTTGCACCCCTTCACCTCCAGCAGCATCCCGTTGCGCGAGTCCAGCACGCGGACCATGGAGCCCTCGAAGAGCCCCATCCCGCGCAGCCGGTGCGCCTCGCCATGCTCGCAGTCCATGCGCAGGACGGCGGCCTTGCACCCGGTGGCGCACGCCGCCAGCGGACACCCGCCGCACGCGGCCGCGGCCGGCGCCTTGTCCCTGCGACCAAAGATACGCTTCAGCATGCGCTGGGTTCCATCGGGAAAGCTGAAGGTGAGAATCAGTTTCAACTGAGTGGAAGATACATCATGGACGCGGTTCGACGCAAGGATGTTGGAGCGCGTGCTGGGCTACGCGCCCCACTCCACGGTGCGCCGGTGCGGGCCGACCATGTCGCGCCCCTCCAGCTCGGCGATCATGGCCGCGAAGCCGGGGTGCACCAGGGGGTACGAGACGCGGTACGCGCGGCGGAAGATGTCGTAGATGATCTGGCGCACGAGCTGCGCGGGGATCTCCTCGCGCGCGTCGCCCACGGGCTGGCGGTAGAGGATGTACTCCCGGTCGCCGGAGCCGGGCGACATCCCCGGGTGGTAGTAGGTGAAGTCGAAGGGGATCACGTTGCGCTCCCGCACCAGCCGCCGCAGCCACGCGCTCTCCGCCTCGATCTCGCCGATCACCCACGCCAGCTCGCCGCGGCCGTTGCGCCGGGCGTCCTCGCGAAAGGCCATGGCCAGCTCGCGGCGCAGGGTGCGGGCGGCCTCGCGCGAGCGGTACTCGGGGCGCACGGCGATGTACAGGATGAACCCCGCGTTCACCGCCCGCAGGTACACGCCGATCGCCGTACCCATCGGCCGCCCTTCCTCGGAGAGGGCGGTGAAGAGGTGGAAGCCGTCGCCCTCCAGCAGCTCCATCCGCGACTCGGCGACTTCGGAGAGGAGGGCGCTGGTGGACTGGCGGTCGCTGGGCGGAAACATCTCCACGATCAGCTGCAGCGCATCGCGGGCGAGCGGGTCGCGCTCGTCGCGGATCTCCACGATGTTCGCGTCACGCATGTGCGTCACCCGCGAGTCCGATGCGGAAGAGGCGCGCGGCGTTCTTCCAGAGCAGGTTCTCGGACTCCTCCTCGCTCAGCCCCAGCTTCTCCACGAAGCGCAGGTAGCTCGCCATGTCGCAGATCGGCCAGTCGGTGCCGTAGAGGAGGCCGCTGGTGCCGTTGGCGTACGCCACCACGTCGCGCACCTTGTCGATCATCAGCCGCTCGAAGCGCTCCTCGAAGGCGCCCAGGGTGAAGCCCGAAATGTCTCCCATCACGTTCTCGTTCTTGTAGATCACCTCGGCCGCGTCCATCAGCCAGGGATTCCCCATGTGGCAGACGACGAAGTTGACCTCGCGGAAGTCGACCGCCGCCTCGTCGATGGTGAGCGGGTGCGTGTACTTGAGCTTCCCCAGCCGGTCGTAGGTGTCGCCGGTGTGGATCATCACGGGCACGCCGAACTCCGCCGCCAGGTCGTACACCCCGCGAAGCTGCGGATCGTACACGTAGAACGCCTGGTACCCCGGATACAGCTTGAGCGCGTGCACCCGCCCACTCCCCAGCAGCCCGCGCAGCTCCGCCAGGCTCTCCTCGCCCAGGTCGTAGAAGCTGACCCCCGCCGCCACCCCGATGCGCGGGTCGTCCTCCACCAGCCGCAGGATCTCGGCGGTGGAGGGGCGGTCTTCGTTGACCTTGTAGCTGGAAAGCACGAGCGCGAAGTCGATCCTGTTCGCGTCCATCTCGGAGCGCAGCTGCGCGTAGCGCTCGTCGAGGGAGGTAGGCTGCTCGTCGAAGTAGCGGTTCAGATGGGTGTGGCAGTCTACGATCACCGGCGGTTCCGTTGCGGGGAGGTCGTCCTCAAACCCCCTCGCGACCGCACGACCCATACCGGCACCACGCGGAAAGAAAAAAAGGAAGAATCTCACACAGAGACACAGAGACACAGAGACACAGAGGAGAGGATGGAGGTTCTCTCTGTGTCTCTGTGTCTCTGTGTGAGCCCTGCGGTTGTCGTTCTAGGCCGCTCGCATCCAGCGCCCGATGTCCGCGAGCGAGGCCTTCTTGCCGGTGCTGAGGATGCCGAAGCGGTAGATTTTCCCCGCGATCCACACCACGAGCACCGTCGTCAGCGCCAGCATCACCAGCGACGCGATCACCTGTGTGACGGGGATCTCCGTGCTCCCCAGCCGCATCGCGTTGGCGACGGGCGCGGTGAACGGGACGAGCCCCAGCACGGTCGCCGTCGTCCCCAGGGGGTCGCCGATGACCTTGGGGAAGAAGAGCACGGGGAGCATCAGCGGGACCATGGCGAAGGTCTGGAACTGCTGCCCCTCCTGGTCCGTCGTCACCGCCGCGCCGATGGCCGCGAAGACGGCGGCGTACAGAAAGAAGCCCAGCACGAAGAAGGAGAGGAGCGTGATCCCCGCCTGCGGCGTCAGCTTCAGCCCGGCCATGATGCTCGCCGCGCCGCCGCTCTTGAGGCGCTGACCCGCGATGGTGAGCCCCGTCGCGATCAGCACCACCCAGATCGCGACCTGCAGCAGCGCCACCAGGCCGACGCCCAGGATCTTCCCCATCATCAGGTCGCTCGCCTTCATGGAGCTGACCAGCACCTCGACGATGCGGTTCGTCTTCTCCTCCAGCACGCTGCGCATCACGTTGACGCCGTACAGGAACACCATCAGCCACATCAGCATCGCCATGGCGTAGGCGGCGAAGAAGGTGACGATGGCGCTCCCGCCCTCCTCGCCCGTCGCGGTGACGCGCGCGGTGCTCACCTCCACGGGGCGGAGCAGCGCTCGGACGTCGTTGGCCCGCAGCCCGGCGGTGCGCAGCCGCGTCTCCTGCACCGCCTGCGAAGCCGCGCGGCGGATGTCCCCCATCACGTCCAGGTTGGAGACGTTGCGGGCACGGTACGCCACCTGGCTGCTCGTCACCACGTCGGCCGGCAGGTGGATGTAGCCGTCGATCTCCTTGCTGGTGATGCGTTCGCGGAGGCCCGCCTGCACCTGCGCGAGCGGCTGCCGCACCACGTCCAGCCTGTAGCCGCGCCCCTCGCGCTCGGCCGCGGGAGTGGAGAGCGACGCGACGACCATCCGCGCCACGCCCTCCGGCGCCTCGTCCACCACCACCAGGTGGCGCACGCTCTCCTCGCTGCCCATCAGGTGCGGCAGGACGTTGAGGCCGATGATGAAGATGGGGAAGAGAAAGGTGGCGAGGAGGAAGCTCTTGGTCTTCACCCGCTCCATGAACTCGCGCTTCAGTACGATCCAGACGTTAGACATGGGCTGCCTCTACGCGGCGGGTCTGCGCGGCACCGGCCACGCGGCTGACGAAGATGTCGTGGAGCGAGGGCTCCTCGCGCTGAAAGCGGACGAGCGGCGCGTCCAGGTCGTTGAGGGCGGCGATCAGGGCGCGCGTATCGGTCCCGGGCGCCAGCTCTAGCCTCCACTCCTCCCCATCGCGCGCCGCCGCGCCGAAGCGCCCGGCCGCCATGAACGCCTCCGCCGCGGGCGACTCGCCGTCGAACTGCACGCGGTACGCGTTCCCAACGTTCTCGCGGCGGATGTCGCGCAGCCGCCCGTCCAGCACCTTGCGCCCCTGCGCGATGATGCAGACGTGCTCGCAGAGCTGCTCCGCCTGCTCCATGTTGTGCGTGCTGAAGATGACCGTCTTGCCGTCCTTGCGGTGTTGCAGGATGGTGTCGCGCAGCACCTCCTGGTTGACCGGGTCGAGCCCCGACTGCGGCTCGTCCAGGATGAGGAGCTCGGGCTGGTGGATCACGGTGGCGATGAACTGCACCTTTTGCTGCATCCCCTTGGAGAGCGTCTCCACCCTGGCGCCGCGCCAGTCGCCCAGGCTCATGCGCTCCAGCCAGCGCCCGGCCTCCGCGCGCGCCTGCTTCACCTCGACGCCCTTGATCTGCGCAAAGAACACGATCACGTCCAGCACGGTCATCTTCTTGTAGAGTCCCCGCTCCTCGGGCAGGAACCCGACGCGGCGCAGCACCGAGCGATCCTTTTCCGGATCGGCGCCGAGCAGCGAGATGGTGCCGGAGTCGCGGATGATGATGTTCATCACCATGCGCAGCGTGGTGGACTTCCCGGCGCCGTTGGGCCCCAGGATTCCGTAGATGGTCCCCGGCGGCACCGCCAGCGACAGGTCATCGACCGCGGTGTGCCCGGAATAGCGCTTGGAAACGCCTTCCAGCAGCAGTGTGTGGTTCATAGGTACTGAACATGGGGCAGGATGTGGTGCCGCGCTCGAACGCGCGCGGCGAGACCGGCGGTGGGCCGGGCATCAGGGGGTACGCGGAAACAGACGGCGGGGTTTCGGGGGAGGGCGGAGGGCCCCCTCCCCCCGACCCCCTCCCCCGCCTGCGGGGGCGCAGGGCGGGTGAGGGGGAGAACACCGCGTGCGGCGCACACAGATCCGGTAGGGGCGCGATTCATCGCGCCCGTGCCCGCCGCCGCTCCGCCGCCCGCCGCCGCACACCAAAATCCGTAGGGGCAGACCTGCGTGTCCGCCCACCCCCGCGCGACTCGCCCCCCACCGCCGCACGCAAAATCCGTAGGGGCGGCCCCGCGTGGCCGCCCGTGCCCGCCCGCGCGCCGCACATCCCGGAGCCCGCCGACAACTCCCCCCTCTCTCGATAACAGAGGCGCCAGCCTCTCCTGTTATCGGGAGAGGGGGGCCGGGGGGGTGAGGGCCCCGCCTACACCCGCAGCTCCGGCACCGCCCCGCTCACCGCCTCCGGATACCGCGCCAGCACCGGCTCCACCCACTCCGCCAGGAACTCGTCCACCTGCTCCGGCGCGCGGCCCACGTACAGCTCGGGGCGCAGGTCCTCCTCCAGCTCCTCGCGCGAGACGCCGAACGCGCCGTCGGCGGCGATTCGGTCGAGGAGGTCGTTCGAGAGGCCCTCCGCCTTTATGCGGTGGCCCGCGGCGACGGAGTGCTTGCGGACGCGCTCGTGCAGCTCCTGCCGGTCGCCGCCGCGCTTGGCGGCGCGCATCATCAGGTTCTCCGTCGCCATGAAGGGGAGCTCCTCCATCAGGCGGCGGCGGATCATCTCCGGATGCACCACCATCCCGCCGGCCACGTTGTGCATCAGCAGGAGCACCGAGTCCGTTCCCAGGTACGCCTCGGGCACGGCGATGCGCTTGTTGGCCGAGTCGTCCAGCGTGCGCTCGAACCACTGCGAGGCGGCGGTGAAGGCCGGGTCCAGCGACAGGACGATGACGTGGCGGGCCAGCGCGTTGATCCGCTCGCTGCGCATCGGGTTGCGCTTGTACGGCATGGCCGACGAGCCGATCTGCTGCTCCTCGAAGGGCTCCTCCACCTCCTTGAGGTGCCCCAGCAGCCGCATGTCGTTGGCGAACTTGGAGGCGCTCTCCGCGATCCCGGCCAGCGTCGCCAGGCAGGATGCATCCGTCTTGCGCGTGTACGTCTGCCCCGTCACGCCGTACACCTTGTCGAAGCCCATCTTCCGCGCCACCAGGCGGTTGAGGCGCTCCACCCGCTCGCCGTCGCCCTCGAACAGGTCCATGAACGACGCCTGCGTCCCCGTGGTGCCGCGCACGCCGCGGAAGCGCAGGGTGTCCAGGCGGAACTCCACCTCCTCCAGGTCCAGCAGCAGGTCCTGGATCCAGAGCGTGGCGCGCTTGCCGAC
>DASVTZ010000144.1 GCA_036387335.1 Longimicrobium sp. | reverse complement strand
CGCCGGGGGCTGAAGCCCCCGGCTGGAACCACGCGAAGCCCACTGAAGTGGGCTGGATAAGCGCGACGTCGAACCCCGAGTCCGCGCAGGCGGACTTTGTGTGTTTCCAGCGGCGAATTCATTCGCTGTTGGATGCGGGCCTTGGCGCATCGTAGGGCACGGGCAGCCACGCGGGGCTGCCCCTACGAGGTTCGGCGCGCGGCGGCGGCTCCTTGCCCGCGCCGGCACTTCAGGACGCGCCGAGATCTCGTCCGGGAGTCCGCGCAGGCGGACTTTGTGCCGTTGTTGCAGCGAGTTCACTCGCCCGCGCAGGCCGCTCCTCTCTGTCGCGGTCGCGGAAGACGGCGGCGGTGGGGAGGCGCGGCCACTCGGCGCGTGGCCAGACGTCGAACATGCCGGCGCGCGAGGGGAAGGCGGGGCCGTCGTCCAGGGCGGCGGCGAGGAGGAAGTTCTGGCGGTCGGGGAAGTCGCGGCCCATGTGCGAGTAGACCACGACGCGAGGGAAGACCTCGGCCACCGTGCGCACCGTCGACCAGAGACGCACCGCGCCCGGGCCCTCCGCCACGCCGATCGCGTTCATCAGAAGGAGGCCGCCCGGCGTGAGGAGGGCGCCGAGCTCGCGCATCGCTTCCTCGCTCACGAGGTGGAGCGGGGTCATCTCCGTGCCGTCGTAGACGTCCAGGAAGACGCGATCCCAGGCGGCGCGGGGGAGGCCGGCGGCCACCGCGCGCGCATCGCCGTGCACGGTGGCGATGCCGTGCTCCGGGCGCAGGCCGAAGTAGCGGTAGGCCACGCGCGTCACCTCGGGGTCGCGCTCCACGACGGTGACGCGGGCGGTGGGATCCTTCTCGGCGATGCGGCGCGGCAGGGTGTAGGCGCCGCCGCCCAGGCACAGGTACGACAGGCCCGGACGCCCCGTGTCCCCCAGCCAGCGCTCCGCCGCGGCGATGTAGGCAAAGGAGGGGGCGCCGCTTCGCGACAGCTCGCCCGACTCGATCTCGTCGTCCTGGTACAGCTTGAGCTCGGGCTGGCGGCCCTCCGCGAACACCGTCTCGGTGACGCGCAGGACGTTGTACGGCGTCTCCGTCTCGTGGAGGACGCGCTCCGTGGTGGTGGGCGCATGGCGGCTGGGGAAGAGGAGGGGCGAGGTCAGGATCGCGCCCATCACCATCAGCAGCGGCCCGGGCAGGACGCGCGGAAGGAGGACGAGGCCCGCCAGCGCCGCGCCCACCGCCAGCCCCACCAGCACGGCGGTCGCGGCAGTCCCCGCGAGGCCGAGGGAATCCTCCTCGTCGTCGTCACCCGCGGCTTCGCGCTCCCACGCCACCAGCGCGGGGAGGAGGAAGCCGGCGGCGTAGACGGGGATGCCGACCATGAAGAGGAGCGCCGCCGCGCGCCCGGGGCCGCCGAAGCGCTCGCCGCCCGCCACCGTCCAGGCGATGGCGAAGAGCCCGCCCAGCGCCAGCGAGAGCCCCGCGAAGAGCCAGCGTCCGGTGGGCGCGGCGTCGCCCCGGGCGCCGGGGGCACCGGCCCACATGCCGGCGGCGAGGGCCACGGCGAAGGTGGCCACCAGCCCGCCGGCCGCGCCCAGCGCGCCACCGGCCTCGTAGAGGATCAGGCTGCCGGCTGCGAAGAGGGTGATGCCGGCCGCCACCCCTACCAGGGCGGCGCGGGCCGCCAGCCCGCCGAAGCGCACGCGGTCAGGGCGCAAAGCGTCCATACCCCCCACGATAGTAGAGGAGCGGCGTGCCCTCGCGGGTCTCCGCCGCCTCCACCTCGCCCACGAAGATGGTGTGGTCGCCGCCGTCGTAGGCGTTGCGCACGCGGCAGTCCAGCCAGGCGAGCGCCGCGTCCAGCACCGGCGCGCCCGTGCGCTCGGCGTGGAAGGCGGTGCCCAGGAACTTGTCTCCGGTGGCGGAGGTGCCGAAGCGCCGCGCCAGCGTCTCGCCCTCCCCCTCTTCCAGCACGTTGACGGCGAACACGCCCGAGCCCTCCACGTAGCGGTGCGACTCGCTGGCGCGGTCCACGCACGCCAGCAGCAGCGTGGGCTCCAGCGACACGGAGCAGACGGCGCTGGCGGTGAG
Organism: Longimicrobium sp.; assembly: GCA_036387335.1. Classification (NCBI taxonomy): domain Bacteria; kingdom Pseudomonadati; phylum Gemmatimonadota; class Longimicrobiia; order Longimicrobiales; family Longimicrobiaceae; genus Longimicrobium; species Longimicrobium sp. Next base: position 9,254 of record DASVTZ010000144.1, on the reverse strand, counting down.
GCCGGCCGGCTGCCCATCGTCGCGCAGCGTGGTGACCACGGCCACGCCTGCGGCGAAGTGCCCCATGACGCGGCGGAAATGGCTCGGATCGATCATCCTGGCACCCCGGCGGGGCGGTCGGTAGGTTGGGCGGTGGCCGGGGCGGCAAGGCCCTGGCCGGTTCTTTGCGCTCGCCACGCACGCACCGGGCCCGGCGCATCCGCCGCTGCCCGCAACGACCGCGGGCCGGCAGTGGTGGCCCGGCCCGCACGCACACTCATACGGCTCGCAATGCGCGACTTTCCAGACCGCGGCGCCCGCGCGGCGGCGCTCCTGATTCTAACCGCTCTCTCCGGCTGCGACAACGTGCGGTGGGAGGGCTCGTCGATGCAGGTGGTGCCGCCGCCGCCCGCCAGCGACGTGGTGCAGGTGTCCGCCGTTAGCGAGGGGCCCGCGTCGCTGGGGCTCCCCACGGGCTCGGTGCTCTTCCACGTGGTGCGCACCGCCAACGGGGCGCGGATCATTCCCGTGGCCGAGATTTCGGGCGACTCGCTGCGCACGCTGCGCAGGCCGGCCGGGGTGTCGCCGCAGGCGTACGAGCAGCGCTTCCGCCGCGCGGTGCTGGAGCCCAACTCGCAGTTCGCCCTCTTCCGCCGCGGCGCGCGAGTGGGGACGGCCACGGTGCAGGGGAACGGCCCCGTGAGCACCTGCGGCGTCCCCAGCGCCACGGGGCTGGTCACGACGGTGGCCGCCGCCGCCGCGGAGCAGGAGTTCGTCGCCTTCCGCAAGGGGCTGGAGCCGGACGTGGTGGGCGAGTTCTCGCCGCCGCAGGTAGCCGGCCCCATCCGCCGCTATGGTCCGCTGATCGCCGAGCGGGCGGTGCTGCAGAACGGCCTTCCCCGGCCGCGGAGCTGGCCCGGCGCCCAGCGCGACCTGCAGGCGCTGGACGTGGTGCGCGGCGGGCAGCCGGAGATGGCCTCCACCTTTCTGGTGGGCGACCAGCTCGCCGTGGGGCCGCCGGAGGAGGACGGGTGGAGCGTCTTCTTCGTGGCCTCGTACGAGCAGCGGACGGGCTACAACCCGTTCTACACGGAGGTCTCCGACTACCGCAAGGCCGGCAAGCGCGCTCCCAAGCTGGTCGACTACCTGAACTGGAACCGCACCGGCGGCGCGGAGATGCTGGTGCAGGTCTTCGGCGCGCGGGACTCCTGGTACGAGGCCGTCTCGCAGGACCGCGGCAACCGCTGGACGCGCGTGTGGGAAGGGGTTCCGTGCCGGGGGGAGGCGCCGTAAGGGGCCCCACCCCCAGCCCTCACCCCCCCGGCCCCCCTCTCCCGATAACAGGAGAGGCTGGCGCCTCTGTTATCGAGAGAGGGGGGAGATCGCGGGCATCGGCGCCGGCGAAGCATGCCGGTGCCTGCCCCTACGATTCCCCATTCCCCATTCCCCATTCCCCACATGCGCCAGGTCTGGATCACCAAACGCGGCGGGCCCGAGGTCCTCCAGGTGCGCGAGGCGCCCGATCCCGAGCCGGGGGCGGGCGAGGTGCGCATTCGCGTGGCGGCGGCGGGGATCAACTTCGCGGACATCCTGGCGCGGATGGGGCTCTATCCCGACGCGCCCAAGCTCCCCGCCGTCGTGGGGTACGAGGTGGCGGGGACGGTGGACCGCGTGGGGAGCGGGGTGACGGAGGTGCGCGAGGGGGACCGCGTCGGGGCGATCACGCCGTTCGGCGGCTACTCGAGCGTGGTGGTGGTCCCCGCCGCGCAGGCGATCCCGCTGCCGGACGATCTCTCGTTCGAGAAGGCGGCGGCCATCCCCGTGAACTACCTCACCGCGTGGATCATGCTGGTGCACCTGGGGTGCGTCCGCGCGGGAGACCGGGTGCTGGTGCACGCGGCAGCGGGAGGCGTGGGGGTGGCCGCGCTCCAGATCTGCCGCGCCCGCGGGGCGGAGGTGATCGGCACCGCCAGCGCGTCGAAGCACGGGCGGCTGCGCGAGATGGGCGCCGCGCACTGCATCGACTACCGAACGCAGGACTTCGAGGCGGAGGTGAAGCGCATCACCGGCGGCCGCGGGGTGGACGTGGCGCTGGATGCCGTCGGGGGCGAGTCGTTCGGGAAGAGCTACCGATCGCTGGCGCCGTTGGGGCGGCTGTACGTGTTCGGGGTCAGCGGGTTCGCGACCGGCGAGCGGCGCAACGTGCTGGCCGCGCTCCGCCAGGTGATGCGGACGCCGCGCTTCCACCCCTTCCCCATGATGAACGCCAACCGCGGTGTCCACGGCGTAAACCTCGGGCACCTGTGGAAGGAGAAGGAGCTCCTCGCCCGCGGCATCGGCGAGATCCTGGCGGGCGTGCGCGAGGGGTCGCTGGACCCGGTGGTGGACCGCGTCTTCCCCTTCGAAAAGGCGGGCGAAGCGCACGCGTACATCCAGGGGCGCAGCAACTTCGGCAAGGTGCTGCTGGCGCCCTGAACACAGGGCCGGGCAGAAAAAGACGGAGGCACGGAGAAGGATCTCCGTGCCTCCGCTTCGTCCTACCGGCCCGCGGGTCTACTGGACCTGGCAGATCTGGCGCGGCTGATTGGGGTCGCCGCATTCCTCCTGCGGGTACTGCACAGATACGTACATCCAGCTCTGCGCCGTGGCGCCGTTGGCGTCGGCCGCGTCCACACGCAGCTCGAAGGAGTAGTCGTCGGCGTAGCCGCTGTAAGACGGGCCCGTCGCGACGAGGACGCCGTCGCGGTACCAGGTGAAGGTGTACGGGCCCGTGCCGCCGCTGCGCGCCGCGCTCCAGGTACCGTAGTCGTATGGAGCGAGCGTCGAGGGGCCGGAGATCGCCACCGAGAGCGGGCGCTGGTAGGTGATGGCGGCGTAGGCGTCGACCACCTTGTTGGTACCCGTTGCCGTGTTCACCAGGCGCTCCCAGATCTGCGCGGGGGTCTCGTTGGGGTGGTACGACCGGATGAGCCCCACGATCCCCGCCACCACCGCGGTGGCGGCCGAGGTGCCGCCCACACCGCCCTGGCGGCCGGGGGAGCCCGCGTCGCAGTAGTAGTTCTTGTAGCAGATGGCGGCGAGCGACGCCACATCCGTGAACGCGGACACGTCTCGGGCGGCAGTGCTGTACAGGTTGTTCCCCGCCGCGTCGACGCCCGCGATCCCCATCACCACGTCGAACGAGGCCGGCTCGATGGCCGCGGCGCCCGGGGTGTTGCCGGTGGCCGCCACCAGGAACACGCCGTACGTGTTGCGGGCGGTGGCGAGCGCGCGGTACACGTCGCTGCTTTGGTTGCCGCCGAAGCTCATGGAGAGCACGTGGAAGCGGCGCGCCGCCGCGTAGTCCACGGCCCGGACGAAGTCGTCGCTCTCGATGCAGTAGGCGCTGTCGTTGCCGATGTCGTCCCAGCCGTTGCCGCAGCTGCCGTGGATGTACGTGTTCCACGCGATCTTCATGCTGTACGTGATGCCCATGGGGGCGATGCCCACGTACCCGTAGTTGTTGTCGTTCTGGCCTACGACGCCGGCGAGCGCCGTCCCGTGCGCGTAGTTGCCGTTGGACGACCACTGGTCGTCGTACGGCGTGCAGTTGCCCTGGTTGGCGGTGGAGCTGCTGCACCCGTCGTCCACGAAGCCCAGGGGCAGGATGCCGTAGCTGCCGAAGAAGCGGCCGTCATCGTGGAAGGCGCCGCTGTACACTTCGCGCGCGAAGCCGCTGTCCAGGATGCCCACCTTGGCCCCGCTGCCGCGCGTGAGGTCCCAAACCTCGGGAATGCGGTGCACGGTGTGCTTGCCGTCGATAGGATTGGTGCCGAGCGGCCCGGCGTGCAGCTTCACGCGGGTGGGGAGGGCGGCGCTCACGTAGTCCACGTTCGGATGCCGCAGGAGGAGCTGCACCGCGGCGGTGCGCGCATTCTCCGGAAGGCGGCCCGTAAGCGCCGGGAGCGCGTCCATCTTGCGGAGCTCCAACCCGCCGGCCTTGGCCAGCACCCGCAGCACCGCGTCGGCCGAGGCGCCGCGGACCGAGCTGGGCCCCAGCGTGTTGCGCCGCCGCACCCCGGGCGCTTCGGTGGTGAGCGCGATGGCCTCCCTGGCCGAACCCGGAAGGCTGGCCAGGAACTCGGCAGAGGGGCGCGCCGTGCCCGTTTCCTTCAGCCATACGATGATCTCGCCGTCCGCCCCGATCTCCTTCAGCGTCTCGGCGAACGTCGCCGCGTCGCCGGTGATCAGGTCGCCCGTGCCGGTGCGCAGGGTGGCCGGTGCGACGCTCACCGCCGCGGCGGGGTCGGTGGGTGCTTCCAGGGGAAGTGGATTGTCGGTGCAGGCCCCGAGCAGCAGGGCGAGCGGTGCGGAAACGAGCCATGACACCCGCCGGGCAGGCGAGGACGGGCGCGCATACGACGTGTGCGACGCGAGGGGACGCATCGAGCCTCCATGAGAGTAAAAATAGATGCCTGAAAGGTGGGCGCGGCAACGGTAACACCTGTTTACGCGTACGGTCAAGGGCCGGATACGCGCGTTTGCTTCGCGAGTTGAAACCGGCTTTATCGTGCTCGGGGCTGGTATCTTCCGGTTTCTGAACGACTAAGCTCCACCTGCCGCACCCGAAAGTGGACGGCGCAAACAATGGCTGGTTATCAATTGTTACATAGTTCGCACGGGAGATCTCCATCACCCGCTCCGGGACGGCGCCTCCCTGCCCGCCCTCTCACCCTGCAACAAAGGGCTGGACAACGCGCCCCGCTGTACCGACCTTATGTACTCTCCACACCCCCGCGTCCCATCCGCCCCGCCGCCGGTCTTCATGCCTTCACCGATTCCCGCGCTGCGCGGGCTCATGCTGCTGAGCGCCTCCCTGGCGCTGGGCGCGTGCGAACTTCCCGCCGCACAGGCACCCGGCGGCGCGGCGTCCGTCATCAGCTCGCTGCGGGCCGAGACGCCCGCGGCGCCCGCGACGATGCCGGGGAAGTTCCGCGTCGTCTACCAGGCCGTGGACGACTCCACGTTCGCGCAGTGGCAGGACGACTTCCGCGAGGCGCGCTTCCTGGAAGGGGTGGCGGAGTGGCTGAACCGGTGGATCGCGCTGCCGAACGACGTCACCATCGGCTTCGAGAAGTGCGGCGAGCCCAACGCCTACTACGACCCCGAGAAGCGCGCCGTCTCGCTCTGCTACGAGCTGGTGGACGACCTGGACGCGGTGCTCGGCGGCGACGACGACCACGGGGCGCAGGCGGTGAGCGACGCGCTGCTCTTCACCGCGCTCCACGAGGTGGGGCACGCGCTGGTGGACGTGCTGGACATCCCCATCGCCGGGCGCGAAGAGGATGCGGTGGACCAGCTCGCCGCCGTGATGCTGGTGGATGGCTCGGAGGAGGGGAGCGAGGTCGCGGTCAACGGCGCCTCCGGGCTCGCGATCGACGAGGGGGAGCTGGACGACCTCGCCTTCGCGGACGAGCACGCGCTGGGGCCGCAGCGCTTCTACAACGTCCTCTGCCTGGTGTACGGCCAGGATCCTGACGGCTACGCCGACTGGGTCAAGGACGGCACCCTCCCCGCCGAGCGCGCGGAAGGCTGCGAGGCCGAGTACGCGGACGTGTCGAGGAGCTGGGATCGTTTGCTGGAGGCTTATCTACGTCCCTGACCACGCATCACACCGGTAGAACAGATAAGGAGGGCGCCTCGGATGCGGGGCGCCCTCCTTTTACGCGTTCAGCGGGTGCGGACTTTGACCGCGCTCTGGAAGGCCGCCGCAGGCACGATGCGGGTCACCACGTTCGTGGATGCGAGCCATGAGGAGGCATCGAGGTCGATGAGGAGGCGCACGTCGTCATCCTCGTCGCCGAGCGATACGGGGCGCTCGACCACGATGCTGTCCGCGGGCGCGATGGCGACCGCGACGCGGCCGGTGACGTTGACGCCGCCGATCACCAGGCCGGAGGCCACGTCGGCCTCCACGCGGGTGAAGACGATGCGCACGCGGTCGTAGCTCGCGCGCCGCACCTCGCCGGAGGTCAGGCGCACGGTGTCGCGGCCCTCGATGCGCACGGAGGTCGAGGCCGGGGCGCGGTTTACTTCCTCGACCCGGTTCGACGACAGCAGGCTGACGCGCGCGTCGAAGGTGATGGTACCCTGCGCGGCGGCGGCGCTCAGCGAGCGGGGGCCGTCCGCGGGGGCGAGCGACATCCGCGTGGCGCTCGGGGAGCCCTCGGCGGTGGCATCGCCGGTGGCGTACACCTCCACGTCGCGCGCGCCGCCCGCCACGAAGTCCTTGCCGCACCCGCCCAGCGCCAGCACGGCGATCAGCGTCATCCAGCTCCGCATCCTCATATCGTCACCCCTCCTCGGTTGGTCCAGCGTCAGTCCGCGCGATGCGGGCCAGCTCCGCGGTGGCCCGTTCGGTCTCCGGGCCCGTTCCCAGCTCGCGATAGATCTCCAGCGCCACCTGCAGCCGGGCGATCGCCGACTCGGTCCTCCCCTGCTCCGCGTCCAGCAGCGCGTACTCGTGCTGCGTCGTCGCCAGCTCGATGGCGGGGATCGACTCGCCGCGGCAGATGCCCAGCGCCTGCTCGTAGAAGATGAAGGCCTCCTCGTCGCCACGCGCGCGTGCCACAGCGCCCAGCGTGCGGTACACGTCCGGGAGGAGGGTGAACAGCGAATGCGCGAGCGCCACCGCCTCCAGCGCGCGCGCCGCCTGCTCCGCCTCGCGCACCCGGCCGCGCGCGAGGTGGACTTCGGCGACGTTGATCAGGATCAGCCCCTGCGCGTACGGCGACGATGCGTGCTCCAGCGCTGCCTGGAACTCCGCGTCGGCCTCTTCCAGCCGCCCGCGCGCCATCGCCAGGCGCCCGCGCCCGTTGCGGATGTGCACCGCCGCCGCATCGTCGCCGACTTCGTCCGCAAGGTCCAGCCAGCGCTCGCAGGCGTCGAGGGCGCCGGTGCGCAGCTCCACCACGGCCATGTTGACGTAGAGCTGCCAGCGGTGGACGGGCGATCCGCCGTCGCCCAGGAGCTCCAGGCCGCGCTCGTACCAGCCGCGCGCTTTCGCCCACAGCCCCTGGTCCGTCCGCACGTTGCCGAGACCCAGGCACGCGACCACGGCTCCTTCGCCATCGCGCTGGGCGGAGCCGATCTGAAAGGATTCCGTGTAGAAGCGCACCGCGTCGTTGAGCGCGCCGCGCGAGCGGGCAACGCGCCCCAGCCGCCGCAGCGCAAGGGCTTCGCCGCTTCGGTCGCGCGGCTTGCGCCCCAGCTCCACGGCGCGCCGGAAGAAGCTCTCCGCCTCCTCCAGCCGCCCCTCCTCCTCCTCCACCTCGCCGGCCGCGATCAGGGCCCGCGCGGCGGCGGCGGGGTCCCCTGCGTCCACCGCGCGCAGGGCGGCGACGGAGTGGCGCATCACCCGCTCCACGCGATCGCGGGCGCGCTCCGCCAGCGCGGTGATCCCGGCCTCCAGCGCATCCGCGTCGGCCAGGCGCGAGCCGACCGTGGCGTACGCGTCCGCGGCGGTCCATACGCGCCCGCCGTCCTCGCGCGACGCACCCACGAGCGCGGCCCGCAGGAGGGACAGGTCGTCCGCCCGTGGCAGCGCATCCAGCGCATCGCTCAGCTTCAGGGGTCGCGTCACGGCAGTGGGCTCAGGTGAATCATCCGCATCTCACCAGGGCACGCCCCGTTCCCCTCCGAACCCGCGCAAACACTGGGCTTTTCCCACCCCTCGTCCCCTCCCCCCGCTGCATTTTCTGCCGCATGCCCCAAAAAACAGCATGCCGCCGCCATCCGTCCCCCAAACCCGTAGGGGCAGACCTGCGTGTCTGCCCTCCCCCGCCGCGCGCGAATCCCCGCACCGCGCATCGACCTCCGTAGGGGCCGCCCCACGTGGCTGCCCGTGTCCGACCCGGCGTCGACGCCCGTCATCCGGGCAAAATCCCATACTCCAGCGCCTTCCGCGTCACGGTATTGCGGTGCACCCCCAGGATCTCCGCCGCGCGCCCGATCTGCCCCTCCGCATGCTCGAGCACCTGGCGCAGGTGCAGCGCCTCCATCTCCGCGAACGAAAGCGTGGGCGAGTACCCCGGCAGCGCGATCCCCCGCGGCTCCCCCGGCGGCGCGGCGCCGAGATCCACGTGCTCGGCCAGCACCACCTCGCCGGGCGCGATGAGAACGGCCCGTTCCAGAGCGTTCCGCAGCTCGCGGATGTTGCCCGGCCAGCGATGCGACGCCAGCCGCTCCAGCGCACCCTCGCTCATCGCGCGCACGGGGCGCCCGTACGCGCGTGCGAAGCGCGCGGCGTAGTGCAGCGCGAGCGGACGCAGGTCGCCCGGCCTCTCGCGCAACGGCGGTAGGTGGAGGCGCACCACGGCGAGCCGGTAGTACAGGTCCTCGCGGAAGTCGCCGGACGCGATCAGCGCAGGGAGGTCGCGGTGCGTGGCCGTCACCACGCGCACGTCCAGCGCAATGCGCTCCTCCCCGCCCAGCCGCTCGATCTCCCGCTCCTGCACCGCGCGGAGGATCTTGGCCTGGAGGACGAGGCTCATGTCGCCGATCTCGTCCAGGAAGAGCGTCCCGCCCCCCGCGCGCTCGAAGCGGCCGATCTTACGCGCGACCGCTCCGGTGAAGGCACCCTTCTCGTGGCCGAATAGCTCGCTTTCCAGCAGATCTTCGGGGAAGGCGGCGCAGTTGACCGCGACGAAAGGGCCACCGGCGCGCGCGCTCACCCGGTGGACGGCGCGAGCGATCAGCTCCTTACCGGTCCCGCTCTCCCCCGTCACCAGCACGGTGGCGTCGCTGGGCCCCACGCGTCCCACCGTCTTGAAGACCTCCACCAGCGCCGGGCTGCTCCCCACCACCTCGTCGTCGCCATCGGGGACGTCCGGGAGCGGGATGGCGTCCGCGCTTCCCTCGCCCGCGCGAAGGACGCGAGCCACCTCGTCCGCGCGCAGCGGCAGCGTCAGCAGATCCGCGGCGCCCAGCGACGGCGCTGCGAGCGCCATCCGCAGCGAGGGCGCGGCGGCGGCGAGGACGAGGGCGCCCGTCTTCGGCTCGCGCGCCACGCGCCGGATCAGCTCGTCGTCGTCCGCGATCAGATCGAGCGAGAGGATCGTGGCGGTCCACGGGCCTTCCGCCAGCGCGCGCAGCCCGGCCGCCAGCGTCGCTTCGGCACGCGCATCATCCGCCAGCGCGCGCACCGCGTCCGGCAGCGCGACCCCGATCGCCAGGAGGCGTATCTCCGCCATGCCGCCTTTTGCAAAATGTGACGAGCGCCCGTTCCGATCTGCTGC
>DASVTZ010000143.1 GCA_036387335.1 Longimicrobium sp. | reverse complement strand
GAGGTACACAGCGAGGAGTACGAGCGCCTGGTGCGCCGCCAGCTCGAGCTGCTCGGCGAGGACGCCGAGCGCGAGGGGCTCAAGAAGACGCCGCTGCGCGTGGCGAACGCGATGGCGTGGCTGACGCGGGGCTACGGGCTGACGGCGGCGCAGGTGGTGGGCGATGCGGTCTTCGCCGAGAGCCACGAGAACATGGTCATGGTGCGCGACATCGAGATGTACAGTCTCTGCGAGCACCACCTGCTCCCCTTCTTCGGCAAGGTGCACATCGCCTACATCCCCGACGGGCACATCGTCGGGCTCTCCAAGCTGCCGCGCGTGGTGGAGGTGTTCGCGCGGCGCCTACAGGTGCAGGAGCGGCTGACCGAGCAGATCGCATCCGCCATCATGGACGTGCTGCGCCCGCAGGGAGTGGGTGTGGTGATCGAGGCCGCGCACCTGTGCATGATGATGCGCGGGGTGGAGAAGCAGAACTCCAAGACCGTCACCAGCGCCATGAAGGGGATCTTTCGCGAGGACCTGCGCACGCGCGACGAGTTCCTGCGGCTGGTCACGGGCGGCACGCTGGTCTGACCACGGGGACGGAAATGGACGACTCGATGCGGGGGAGGACGGCGCTGGTGACGGGCGCGTCGCGCGGGATCGGGCTCGCGGTGGCGCGCGCGCTGGCGGAGAGCGGCGCGTGGGTCGGGATGGTCGCGCGCGGCGGCGACGCCCTCGCCCGCGCCGCCGAGGAGGTGGGCGGCCACGCTATGCCCACCGACGTCTCCGACCCGTCCGCGGTGCACACGCTGGCCACCTACGTCGGCGAGCTGCTGGGCGACGCGCCGGACCTGGTGGTGAACGCCGCCGGCGCCTTCGCCCTCGCGCGCCTCGCGGAGACGGAGCCCGCCTCCTTCGACGCGCAGATCGCCGCCAACCTGCGCGCGCCCTTCCTGCTGGTGCGCGCCTTCCTCCCGCTGATGCTGGAGCGGGGGTCGGGCCACATCATCCAGATCGGCTCTGTGGCGGGGCGCGTGGCGTACCCGGAGAACGGGGCGTACTCGGCTTCGAAGTTCGGGCAGCGCGGCCTTCACGAGGTTCTCCTTCAGGAGGTGCGCGGCACGGGCGTGCGCGCCACGCTGGTGGAGCCCGCCGCCACCGACACCCCGCTCTGGGACCCGATCGACCCCGATTCGCGCGCCGACCTTCCCGACCGCGCGGCGATGCTGCGCGCGGAAGACGTGGCGCGCGTGGTGCTCTTTGCGGCCGTGCAGCCGCGCCACGTGCAGCTTCCTTACATCGCGGTGGAGGCCGCCGCATAGCGCCATGTTCCTGCTGAACGTCAAGGCCCACTACGACTCCGCCCACTTCCTGCGCAACTACCGCGGCAAGTGCGAGAAGCTGCACGGCCACCACTACGTCGTGGAGGCCGGCCTCGCCTTTGAGGACGTGGGCGAGGGGGGGATGGCCTTCGACTTCACGGAGGCCAAGCGCCATCTCCGCGCCATCGCCGAGCACCTGGACCACGAGAACATCAACGACCTCCCGCCCTTCACCGAGCTGGAGCCGAGCGCCGAGAACCAGGCCCGCTGGATCTTCCAGCAGATGCGCGACCGCCTCGGCCCCGACGGCGAGCACCTCGCCTACATCCGCGTCTGGGAGACCCCCAACCAGTGGGCCCAGTACTCCCCCCGCCCGATGTGGTGATGGCCCCGGGGTTGCCCGGAGGGCGACTAAAGTCGCGGCTACAACAGCGCAAAGTCCGCCTGCGCGGACTCCCGGGCGAGATCCGTGGCAGGGGCGCGATTCATCGCGCCCACCCCAAATCTTTGCCGCCCGCGCCGGTGCCTCGTAGGGGCAGCCCCGCGTGGCTGCCCGTGCCCCGTGGTGCGCCGAGGCCGGCGTCCACGAGCGAATGAACTCGCCGCTGGAACCTCACAAAGTCCGCCTGCGCGGACTGGTCGTGGAGCGCGAGCCCACTTCAGTGGGCTTCCCGTGGTTCCAGCCGGGGGATTCATCCCCCGGTTTTCGGCGCCCCGTTTCGGCGCCGGTTTTCATCCCCCGGCGATCGCGCCGCGGCACCGGTGCCCGCCTCCCGCACCGACCCCGCCCGCGCGGAGCCTGCGAAGGCAGGCTTCCCGCGGTTGTTGCAGCGGTTTCAACCGCCGGGCCCGCCCCAGTCCACCCTGGCCCACCTCGGCCGCACCTGACCGCCGATCCACCACCACCATGCACATCCTCCTCACCGACATCCTCACCTGCCCGCGCTGCGGCCCTGATCTCGGGCTGATCCTCCTTGCGGACCGGCTGGAGGAGCGGCGGGTGGTGCAGGGAAGCTTGGGCTGCTCCAACTGCCGCGAGATGTACCCGATCGAGGATGGCACCGTCGACCTGCGCGTCGCCGAATCCGCGCCCACGCCCGCGGCCGCGCCCGACCCGGACGCGGCGGTGCGGCTGGCGGCGCTGCTGGGACTGGCGGGAGCGGGCGGCACCGTGCTGCTGGCCGGCCCGGGCGCGGAGCTTGCTCCCGCCATCGCCGCCCTGGTGCCGGGGCTGCAGGTGATCGCCTTCACCGCGCACCCCGTCCGCGAAGACGGCGCGCCCGGGGTGAGCCGCGTCGCGGGCGGCCCGGCGCTCCCCGTGCGCGGCGGGATGCTGCGCGGCGTGGCGCTCACCGGCGGGGCGGAGACGCCGCTCACGGAGGCGGTGCGCGTGCTGGCGCCGGGGACGCGGCTGGTGCTGGACCCCGCGCCGGAGGGCGCGTCGGAGGAGCTCCGCTGGCTGGGCGCGGAGGTGCTCCTGGAGCAGGAAGGAGTGGTGGTGGCGAAGAAGCCCGGCCCCACGGCGGGGGCACCGGCGCGCTGACGGATTCGGTTGCGCACCCCACCCCTTCGCGGGTAACTTGGGACCCTTGCCGCATGGGCTCCACGGGGCCCGGCGGCACCCTCCACCTGGCTTCGGTCCGGTCCCCGAGCACACGCTTATCGAAACCGGAATGTCCTGGTTCAACAAGATCATCCACGGCCGACCTGGCTCGGACGCGCGGGATCCGGACTACTACGAGGAGGGGACCGTCCTCCTGCAGGACGAGAAGTTCCACGAGGCGCTCACCTCGTTCCGGCTCGCCCTGCGCGAAAGCCCGAACGACACGGACGTCCTGCAGCAGATCGCGGTGACGTACACCCGCATCGGGATGACGGACGAGGCGATGAAGACGTACCGCCGCGTCCTGGAGCTGAAGCCGCACGCGTCTGGAGCCCACTACGGGCTGGCGTTCCTCCTCCTCCAGCAGGCGCAGACGGACGAGGCGATCGCGCACCTGCGGGCATTCCTCGCACGCCCGCCGTCGTCGCCCCACGCGCAGCGGCACATCTCGCACGCGCGTGCCACGCTGGCGGAGCTGACCGGCGACGACGGCCCGCTCCCCGTGGGAGCGGAGCCGTAGCAGCATGAGCGGCGGTCCGGAACTGGCACTGGTGCTGATGACGGCGCCGGACGCGGCCACGGGGGAGCGGATCGGGCGGACGCTGGTTCAGGAGCGGCTCGCCGCGTGCGCGAACGTGGTGCCGGGTGTGGTGTCGGTGTACCGCTGGGAGGGGGAGGTGAGGGCGGATGGCGAGGTGCAGGTGCTGCTCAAGACGCGGCGCGCGCTGGTGGAGCGCCTCTTCGGCCGGGCGGCCGAGCTTCACCCGTACGAGGTGCCGGAGCTGATCGCCACGACACTGACGGACGTGGCCGAGCCGTACCGGAAGTGGGTGCTGGAAGAGACGGAGCACCAGCAGGGGGGAGGGGCGGAGCTCCCCCGCGCAACCAGGGTGGATGATGGTCCGGAATAGCAGAGACACAGATGGGGAAGACCTTCCGCCGGAGACGGGGCAGGATGCCGGGCCCGCGCGCGCCACGCGCGGCCCGCGGCGCGCACCCGCACGCGCCGCCGTGGTAGACGAGCCGCTGGACGACGCCCTCCTCGCCCGGCTGGACCGTGCGGACGAGCTGGCCGCCGCCGGCAGCGCCGCCGAGGCCGCCGAGGCGTACAGCGCCGTGATCGCCGTCAGCCCGGACCTGGTGCGCGCGGTGACGGGGCTGGGCGCCGCCCTCGCCGCGCAGCGCAAGTTCGACGCGGCGGAGAAGGAGCTGCGCCGCGCCCAGCGCCTGGCGCCGGACTCGTTCGAGGTTCACCTGCAGCTCGGCACGGCGCTCTACAAGCGTGGCGTGTACGCCGCCGCCGTCACCGCCCTTCGCCGCGCGGTGGAGCTGGACGGCACCTCCGTCCCCGCGTACCTGATCCTCGGCGAGGCGCTCAACCAGCTCGCCGAATCGGATGCCGCCATCGAGGCGCTGGAGGAAGCCGTCCGCCTTCAGCCCGAGAACTCGCGCGCCTACTACGCCATGGGCATCGCGTACGACCGCAAGGGCAACCCGGAGCGCGCCGCCGAGATGTACCGCCTCTCTCGCGAGACATCGAACCGCTGACCGTGTTGTCTCCACGACTTCGCCCCCGGTGCCGCCATGGTGCCGGGGGCGAGTTTATTTAAGACCGTCACACAGAGGGCACAGAGGGAACTGCAAGGTCACGGAGGAATGTCTCACGGGCCTTGACCATACTCTTCGTGACAAGCTGCGCACTGAATTGGTCGACAGGTGCACTGGTTTGCAGCACGCCTGCGTTGAAGAATTTTTGGGGAGTGGGTGTATCTCCGCATATTTCAACAGCTTTGGAAAAGTACGTTTTTGAACTGTATTGTGCGTAGGACGAGGCTCGTGATCCTGGATCACGGAATCATCCACTTTCATCTGGAGAACGCTCAATGCACCGCAGTACCGTAGTAATGCTGGGAGGCCTGGCCGTGGCCCTCGCCGCCTGTTCGGACCAGACGCCAGTCGCGCCGGTCGCCAGCCCGGCACCGAGCGCGTCCGTCGCACCGGCGGGAGCGCCGATCAAGGACCAGTACATCGTCGTCCTCAAAAAGGGCGCATCCGCCCGTTCGGCGGCGCGAGCCGTGGGCGCGGCGCCGAGCTTCGTGTATCAAGCCGCGCTCAACGGCTTCGCCGCGAAGCTGAACGCGGCGCAGCTCAACGCGCTCCGCAACAACCCGCAGGTCGAGCTCATCGAGCAGGACGGCTTGGTGGAGGCCACCGCCACGCAGAGCGGCGCGCCGTGGGGGCTCGACCGCATTGATCAGCGCAGCCGTCCGCTGGACGGCAACTACACCTACAACCGCACGGGCGCGGGGGTGACGCTGTACGTGCTGGACACGGGGATTCGCACCTCGCACTCCGACTTCGGCGGGCGGGCGACGGTGGGCTACGACGCCGTCGGCGACGGGTGGAACGGGCAGGACTGCAACGGCCACGGCACGCACGTCGCCGGCACCGCGGGCGGGAGCACGTACGGCGCCGCGAAGGGCGTGAGCCTGGTGTCCGTGCGCGTGCTGGACTGCAACGGGTCCGGGAGCTGGAGCGGCGTGATCGCGGGTGTGGACTGGGTGACCGCCAACCGCACCACGTGGTCGGTGGCCAACATGAGCCTGGGCGGCGGGGCGAACAGCGCGGTGGACCAGGCGGTGCAGAACTCCATCAACGCGGGCGTCACCTACGTGGTGGCCGCGGGGAACAACGGGGCCAACGCCTGTAACTACTCGCCGGCGCGCGTGACGGCGGCGCTCACCGTGGGCTCGGTTAACTCGTCGGATACCCGCGCCTCGACCTCCAACTACGGACTCTGCCTGGACCTGTTCGCGCCGGGTGTCAGCATCACCTCCGCCTGGAGCACGGGGGACTACGCTACCAACACGATCAGCGGCACCTCCATGGCTTCGCCGCACGTGGCGGGCGTGGCCGCGATGTACCTGGAGTACAACCCGGGCGCACTACCGGTGGACGTGGCGTACGCCATCAACGACATGTCGTCCAAGAACTACGTGTCGAGCCCCGGCTCCAACTCGCCGAACCGGCTGCTGTACATGGGCTTCATCACCGGCGGGACCACGACGCCTCCGGGAGGCGGCGCGCCGGTCGTTTCGGTCACGTGCGACGAGGGCAGTGGGTACTGCTGGGCCAGCGCTTCCGGCGGCACCGGCTCCGGGTACAGCTTCGAATGGACGCGCGCCAGCGAGGCGAGCGACGCCAACGGTTTCAGCGACGCCTACGTCATCTGCGGCACCATCGCCAGGAACATAGTCGTGTCGGCCACGGTCACGGACAGCAGCGGTGCGACCGGCACCGGCTCCACGTCGTACTACTGCCCCGGCAGCAGCGGCGAACTCCCCTGACGTTTGGCGGATCGTGAGTTGAGGAGCGAGGGCGGAGCCGGGATCACCTGGCTCCGCTTTCGCTTCTGCGGATGCGGGAAAAGCATCACACAGAGGGCTACAGAGGGACCTGCAAGACGCAGAGAACCCTTTCTTGCTGTTCTTCCTCTGTGTCTCTGTGTCTCTGTGTGAGCCCCGCAGTTGCAGTTCCTCGGCGTCTCCGCGTCTCCGCGTGAGCCCTGCTGTTCCTGGATACACACCGAAAGCTGATGCAGCCGATCGATCTGCAGTCCGACCTCGAGCTCGCCATCCGCGCCGCACGGGCGGCGACGGAGGTAATCCGACGCGCGTTCCGCGCGGAAATGGAGGTGCGCTACAAGGACGCCGACCAGCCCGTCACCGATGCGGACGTGGAGGCGGACCGCGTGATCCGCGAGGTGCTGATCGGCGGGCGGCCGGAGTACGGGTGGCTCTCCGAGGAGACCGCCGACTCCCCCGAGCGCCTGGGACGCGAGCGGCTCTGGGTGGTGGACCCCATCGACGGCACAAACTCGTTCGTGCAGGGGATCGCCGAGTTCGCCATCAGCATCGGGCTGGTGGAGGGGGACCGGGCGGTGCTGGGCGTGGTGTGCAATCCCGCCACCGGCGAGGTGTACCACGCGATCGAGGGCGGCGGCGCGTGGCTGAACGGCGCGCCCATCCACGTCTCGGACGGAGACGGGATGCCGCGCGTCCTCTGTTCGCGCTCCGAGCTGCGCCGGGGGGAGATGGATGGAGTCGGGGAGAGCTGCACGCTGCATCCGCTGGGGAGCACCGCGTACAGGATGGTCAAAGTGGCGGACGGCACGGGCGACGCCATCGTCTCGTTCGGCCCCAAGAACGAGTGGGACGTGTGCGGCGCCGAGGTGATCGTGCGCGAGGCGGGCGGGCGCGTCACGGGGCTGGATGGCGTGCCCTTCCGCTACAACCAGCCGCATCCGTCGTGGGCCGGCGTCGTCGCCAGCAACGGCCGGGTGCACCAGGCGGTGCTCGCGGCGGCGGGAGTACGGTAGAGCGGGCTCACTGGACGACGACGGTGCCACTCATGGAGGCGCCGTGCACCGAGCACTGGTACGCATACCGGCCCGGGGCCGTCGGCATCGTCACGGACTGGGTACCCGAGGTGAACACCGGCGTGGACACGATCTGGGCCGCGGCAAAGGTCGCGCTGTGCCGCTGGTTGTCCAGATTGTTGAAGTCGATCCGCGTGCCCGGCGCGACCGTCAGCGTAGGCGGATGGAACGCGATGCCCTGCATGGTCACCGCCGCCGTACCCGAACTCACGGGCGGAGGCGCCGCCGGGCCGGAGAACGGGTTCGAGAAGCGAGTCGCGGTCAGGAACGTCGAATCCGTGAGCGTCCCCAGGAAGGCGACCAGCGCGGCCTTCTCCGCCGGGGTGAGGCCGAGCCGCCGCGGGCTTCCGTCGGGCGCACGCAGACGTGGGTCGAGCCCGGGATTCGGCTGGACGCCTGAATCGTAGAAGTCCACCACCTGCGCCAGCGAGGTGAAGCGGCCATCGTGCATGAAGCGGCCGCGCGCCGCTACGTTGCGCAGCGACGGTGCTTTGAACGCCCCGTTTCCCGCCCCCGCGTCCGTGTTGGATGCATCGAGACCGATGTTGTGCGTTCCGTCGCTCACGTGCGCAGCCGTCGTGTGGCACGCGGCGCATCCCGAAGTGCGGAAAAGCTGCTCGCCGAGCTGCTCCTGGGGCGTGAAGACGCCGGCGAAGTTCGGCGGGCCTACCCCGGTGAACGCACGGTCGAACTTCGACCCGCCCGAGACCAGCGAGCGGACGTACTGCGCGAGCGCCCGGGCAATGCGGTCGCCGGTGACGTCCGAAGAGCCGAACGCCTGCGTGAACAGCGGCGCGTAGTGCGGCGTCGCCGACAGCTTGTGCACCAGCAGGTTGAGCGGCACCCCCATCTCCACCGGGTCCTGGATGGGGACGAGCACCTGCGCCTCCAGCGTCGCAGCCCGCTCGTCCCAGAAGAAGCGTCCGGGGCGGTAGAAGCGCGCGTTCGCGAGCGACGGGGAGTGGCGCCCGGTGAGCCCGCCGGCGAAGCCCACGCTGCGCGCCGGCGCGTCCGCGAAGCCCAGCGACTGCACGTGGCACGATGCGCACGACGTGCCGTCGCTCGCGGAGAGCCGCGTGTCGTAGAACAGTACCCGGCCCAGCGTGGCGC
Source organism: Longimicrobium sp. (assembly GCA_036387335.1). Lineage (NCBI taxonomy): Bacteria > Pseudomonadati > Gemmatimonadota > Longimicrobiia > Longimicrobiales > Longimicrobiaceae > Longimicrobium > Longimicrobium sp. The sequence continues at coordinate 24,340 of DASVTZ010000143.1, read as the reverse complement.
CGGCATTGGTGATCGGGTTGTTGGCGGGGGTGTTGTCCGCCGAAAGAGCGCTGGCTCCGCCGGGCGCGGAGGCGAAATGCGCGGGGAGCGGCCGGCTGGCGTCCGCGTACAGCTCCAATGCTGCGGGCAGCACGGGCGTGGGGAGGCCCGGCGCGAACGCGACGATGGCGAAGCGGTCGCTGATGGTGCGTCCCAGGGCGTCCATCGCGGTCACCGTGAGCTGTACGACGCCCGGAGCGGGCGGAGTTCCGGTGATGGTGGAGCCGCTCACCACCAGCCCGTCCGCGGCGCCGTCGATCGTCACCACGTAGGCGAGCCCGCCGCCGGCCGGGTCGGAGAAGACGGTGCCCGCCTTCGTAGCGTCGTACCGGACCGCCGTGCCCACGACGGCGGCGATCGCGCCGTTCGGCGACAGCAGTCCCGGCGCGCCGGCCGGTGCGGGAAGCAGGGGATCGCCGCCGCCCGCGTCGGTGCAGGCGGCCGCCGCCGCGCAGGCGAGTAGAACCAGGGCGCGGGGGAGGGAGAGCATGGGGGCTCGCGGGTGGAGGCGTGGAGGGTGCCGGTCCGGGTCGGCCGCGCGGTCTGCATCACCCACGCGGCTGTACGGGTAGACACTCCAGAGCCCTCGCACCCTATCGCATGGCGGGCGCCGGGAACTGGCCTTTGCGGCAGCCCGCACCCATATTGAGCCGAAACCACGAATCGTCACGTCGACCGCGGCACCCCCGCGCTCCCCATCCCCAAGCCTTGTGGATCCAATGATCCTGATCCTGCTGCGCTACGTGAAGCCGATCGATGAAGTGGAAGCCCACACCGCCGCCCATCGCGCGTACCTGGACGGGCTGTACCGCGAGGGGAAGCTGATCTTCTCCGGCCCCCGCGAGCCGCGCACCGGCGGCGTCATCCTCACCACGCTCGACAGCGAGGTGGAGGCGACCAAGATGATCTGCGACGACCCCTACTTCGAGAACGGAATCGCCGAGTTCGAGATCGTGCGGTTCAATCCGGTGAAGAGCGATCCGCGGTTCGCGGCGTTTTTGCCGCAGGCGGCGGGGGTGTAGGGGGGAAGTGCTAAGTGCTGAGTGCTAAGTGCTGGAACAGCAGTGCGTGAGTGCGTGAGTGCGTGAGTGCGTTTTCACTTAGGACTTAGCACTTAGCACTTAGCACTTCAGCCGTTAGCACTCGCTTGGCATCATACCCCTGGCTATATTCATCGATCATCCATTCCCTTACAGCGTACGTGGAGGTGCCCGATGGCCGGGCATAGCAAGTGGAAGCAGATCAAGCACAAGAAGGCGATCACGGACAACAAGCGCGCGGCCGCGTGGACCAAGCTGATCCGCGAGATCACCGTGGCGGCCAAGGCTGGGGGCGGCGATCCGTCCGGTAACCCGCGCCTGCGCCTCGCCATCGACACGGCCAAGGCGGCCAACATGCCCAACGAGAACATCGACCGCGCCGTCAAAAAGGGCACGGGCGAGCTCGAGGGCGTGTCGTACGAGGAGGTCACCTACGAGGCGTACGGTCCCGCCGGCGTCGCCATCATGGTGGACACGCTCACGGACAACGCCAACCGCACGGTGGCCGACCTTCGCAAGTGGCTCTCGCGCAACGGCGGCAACCTGGGCACCACGGGCTCGGTGGCGTGGATGTTCGACCGCCGCGGCCAGATCCACATCGACTCCGAGAAGTACGACGAGGAGAAGGTGATGGAGGCCGCGCTGGAGGCCGGCGCCATGGACGTGCAGGTGGAGGAAGGCGCCTTCACCGTGCTCACCGAGGTCGGCGACTTCCACGCCGTGCAGGACGCGCTGCGCGGGCAGGGGATCGTGTGGGAGGAGGCCGAGCTGGCGATGGTCCCCAAGACCGAGGTCAAGGTCGAGGGGCCGGACGCGGACAAGCTCGTCAAGCTGCTGGACCTGATCGAGGACATGGACGACGTCCAAAAGGTGTACAGCAACGCCGACGTGGATGTCGACAGCCTCGCCGAGGTCTGAGGCACCCCCAGCGGCCTCGCCGGTGCAGCCGCTCCGTCCGTTGCAGCCGGAGGTATCGCTGGTGATGGGGGTGGACCCCGGCACCGCGGTCACCGGCTACGGCGTCGTCGCCCGCACGCGCGACGGCGCCTTGTCGCTGGTGGAGTGCGGCGTGATCCGCACCGCTCCCAAGGCCGCGCTCCCCGTGCGGCTCCGCGACATCTACGAAGGCCTTTCCGAGGTCATCGCCCGCCACTCGCCGGCCGTGCTGGCGGTGGAGGGCGTCTTCTATTCCAAGAACGTGCGCACCTCCGTCGTCCTGGGCCACGCGCGCGGGGCGGTGCTCCTCGCCGCGGCCCTGCGCGACATCCAGGTGGCCGAGTATCCGCCCGCCGAGGTCAAGAGCGCCGTCGCCGGAACGGGCACGGCCACCAAGGAGCAGGTGGGATACATGGTGCAGCGCCTCCTCCGCCTCACCGCCCCGCCCAGGCCGCACGATGCGTCGGACGGCGTGGCGGTCGCGCTCTGCCACTGCTTCCGCGGCTTCGGGCCCGGCGCCAAGACACCCATGAGCCTGAAGCTGCGCCTGTTCGACCAGGGGGCGAAGTGATCGCGCGGGTCCGCGGCGAGCTGGTGGTGCGCGAGCTGGAGCGGGTGGAGGTGTTCACCCCCGGCGGCGTCTGCTACGAGATCTTCATCCCCAACAGCGTCTTCGAGCGCCTCCCCAAGCTGGGCGAGCAGGTCACGCTCCGCACCTACCAGATCGTGCGCGAGGATGCGCTGATCCTGTACGGCTTCCTGGAAGACGTGGAGCGCGTCGTCTTCTCAAAGCTGCTCGGCGCCAACGGCGTGGGCCCGCGGCTGGCTCTCTCGCTCGTCGGTGCGCTCGGTGCGCAGAGCGTGGTGCGCGCCATCCGCGAGCGCAACTCCGCCGCCCTCGTCTCGGTCAGCGGGGTGGGGAAGAAGACGGCCGAGCGCATCGTCCTGGACCTCACCGGCAAGCTGGACGACGTCCTCCTCTCCCCCACGGGAGTCGGCGCCCGCGCTCCGGGCATGGAGGAGGCGATGCGTGCCCTCGGCGCCCTCGGCGTCCTCCAGGCCGATGCGGAGCGCGCCATCCGCTCCGTCGTCCAGGAGCACGGCAACCTCCCGGCCCCCGAGCTGATCCGCCAGGCCCTCACCCGCCTCAAGTAGCGCCCCAACCCTTTTGCCACTCCTTATCCTGTCATCCTGAGCGACGCGCGGCCCCGACCTCTTCCGTGCTCCGCCCTGTGGCGCGGAGCGAAGGATCTACTGCGCGTACAGAGGGGCTCGTCGTCGCAGCGCCGTCCTCCTGCCGCGCCGGCTAGATCCTTCGGTCGCCGCAACAGCAGGGCAGGGGACGGCGGACGTCTGGAGGGCGGCTTCCCTCAGGATGACAGATTGGGGACCGAAGTGCGCGAAACGGTGTACACGCACGAACCCACCGAAGATACCCCGTAGCACTCCCGCGAGGACGCGATGTCGAACGATCCGAATCTGCCGAAGCGACCGGAGATCACGACGCCGGAGCAGCTCTCCGAAGACGCGACGCAGGAGCTCAGCCTGCGGCCGCAGCGGCTCGCCGAGTTCATCGGGCAGCCCAAGGTCAAGGACTCGCTCCAGATCGCGATCGACGCCGCGCTCAACCGCCGCGAGCCGCTGGATCACGTGCTGCTGTATGGGCCGCCCGGGCTGGGGAAGACGACGCTGGGAATGCTGATCGCGCGGGAGATGGGGGTGAACATCAAGATCACCTCGGGCCCGGTGCTGGAGAAGCCGGCCGACCTGGTGAGCACCCTCACCAACCTGCGCGAGGGCGACGTCCTCTTCATCGACGAGATCCACCGCCTGCGCCCCATCATCGAGGAGTTCCTCTATCCCGCGATGGAGGACTTCCGCGTCGACATCCGCATCAGCGAGGGCCCGAACGCGCAGACGATCTCGATGGGGATCGAGCGCTTCACCCTGATCGGCGCCACCACGCGCTACGGCCTGCTGACCCCGCCGATGAGGGCGCGCTTCGGCATCGTGCAGCGGCTCAACTACTACCCGGTGGACCAGCTCACCTTCATCGTCGCTCGCACGGCGGAGATCTTTGGCGTCACCTGTGAGCCGGCGGGCGCGCTGGAGATCGCCCGGCGCTCGCGGGGGACGCCGCGCGTGGCCAACCGCCTGATCCGCCGCGTGCGCGACTACGCCCAGGTGCGCGCCGAGGGCGTCATCACCAAGGACGTCGCCGACGCCGCGCTGCACATGCTGGACGTGGACGAGTTCGGGCTGGACGAGATGGACACGCGCGTCCTGCGCTCGCTGATCGAGCAGTTCGGCGGCGGCCCGGTCGGCCTCGGCACGCTCGCCATCGCCATCGGCGAGGATGCGGGGACGCTGGAGGAGGTGTACGAGCCCTTCCTGATCCAGACCGGCTTCCTGATGCGCACCCCTCGCGGCCGCGTTGCCACCGCGCAGGCGTACCGCCGCTTCGGCTACGCCCCGCCGGTAGATCAGGCCAACGTGCAGGCCTTTCCGCCCGCTCCCCCGCCGCAGCAGAGCCTGTTCGACGCATGAAGGGGAGCCGGACCTCGGACTACGACTTCGACCTTCCCCCCGAGCTCGTCGCGCAGGCCCCGGCCGAGCGGCGCGACGCAAGCCGCCTCCTCGTGGTCGACCGGGCCACGGGGAGGCGCTCGCACAGGAGCTTCGCGGACCTGCTGGAGTACGTCCCCGCCGGCGACGCGCTGGTGCTCAACGAGACGCGCGTCTTCCCCGCGCGCCTGCTGGGGAAGCGCGCGAGCGGCGCCGAGGCCGAAGTCTTCCTCCTGCACCCCGAGGGCGGCGACGAGCGGACGTGGCGCGCGCTGGTGCGTCCCGGCGCCAAGCTGAAGCCCGGCCGCACGGTGGAGATCGCGGAAGGCTTCACCGTCCAGATCCTCGAAAGCACCCCCGCCGGCGAGCGCATCGTCCGCCTGGACACCGACCTCCCCGTGGACGACGCCCTGCAGCTCCACGGCGAGGTCCCGCTTCCGCCCTACGTGGAGCGTGCCGCCGGCCCCGAGGACCGCGAGCGCTACCAGACCGTCTTCGCCCGCGAGCGCGGCTCCGTCGCGGCCCCCACCGCCGGCCTGCACTTCACCCCCGAGCTGCTGGCCGCTCTGGAGGCCAAGGGCGTGCGCATCGTGCGCCTGGTCCTCCACGTCGGCGTCGGCACCTTTCGCCCCGTCGAGGCGGACGACCCCGCCGAGCACCGCATGCACTCCGAGTGGTACAGCGTGCCGGAGGAGTCCGCCGCCGTCCTCGCCGAGATCCGTGCGGCGGGCGGCTCCATCTGGGCCGTGGGCACCACCGTCGCGCGCACCCTGGAATCCGTCGCCACCGAGGACGGCGCCGTTCCCGCCGGCTCCGGCTGGACGGACATCTTCATCCGCCCCCCCTACCGCTTCCGCGCCGTCGACCACCTCATCACCAACTTCCACCTCCCCAAGAGCACCCTCCTCATGCTCGTCTCCGCCTTCTGCGGCTACGACCTGGCGATGGAGACGTATCGCGAGGCGGTGGCGGAGCGGTACCGCTTCTTCTCGTACGGCGACGCGATGCTGCTGGTGTAGAAAGAGGAAATCACAAACGAGAACGAAGAGGCACGGAGAATTTCTTCTCCGTGCCTCTTTGTGAGATCGTGGTACCGCGACGCCCGTTCAGCGTGTCCGCGCGCCGCTCGCTCGTCGAATCCGGACGGGCCCGGTCGCGGAAATGGTCACGCGCCCGCCGGCCGCGCCTGCTCTCGAGCGCCGCTCTCCGCCGGCAGGGGACGAGGTTTGGGCGAGGGTGAAATCGCTCTCGATCCTCCCGGCGGTGGACGTCGCGTCGATCGAGCCGGCGAACGCGGCCGGGAGCACGATGGTGACGCCTCCAGCCCGCGCCGTAAGGTTCGCGCCGCGTACCCCGGACATCTCCACGTGGATGTCGCCACGTCCGCTCTCGACCGCGGCCCACCCGGAGACTCCGCGCAGCTCCACGTTTCCAGCGGCCGTACGGGCCGCCGCGTGTCCCACCACGCGGCCGGCGACAATATCCCCCCGGCCGGTCTCCACGTCGAAGCCCTCGTCCGCTTCGTCGACGAAGACGGAGCCTTCGGCCAGGTGGAGCGCCGCACGGCCCACCCCCGTCAGCGCGCGGACACCCCGCCGGAACTCGCGCGCGGCGGAAGGCGCCCCCCGGGGTTCGACCCGGGTGCGGCCGCCGGCGCGGAGGTCCAGGTCCCCGACGTTCGACCGGATGTCCGCCGCGCCGCCCCCGGTGAGCAGGCGTCCGTCCACACGGGAGTCAGTCACGCTCGCGCCCGCGCCGCCCGTGGAGAGATCGACCCGCCCGCCGACCTGTGCCAGGCGCACTACGCCGCCCTCGGTGCTCCCGCTCAGCCGACCGCTCAAATCCGAGACCTCCAGGCTGCTGCCACTTCCGCGGATGTGGATGCCGTACCGCGTCGGCACCCGGATCTCCAGGGAGTGCGTGCCGGGCGCGCCTGCCCCCCGGCTCTCCCCGCGGGTCACCAGGCGGGCGCCGGTCGCCGACTGCTCCAGGCCGACCGCGACGAGAGCGCGGCTCCCCTCCTGGCTCCAGCCCCGCACCTGCACCGCGCCCCGGTCCCATCCCCGGATCCGCACCCGCGAGGCCGCGCCCAGGTCAAGCTCGAGCGTCTTTCCGGAAGCGGTCGGCACGATCCGCTCGAACTCACCAGTGAGGTCCGTGGTGAGGGCACTCTGTTCCGCCACCGCCACACCCGATGCCGGCGGGGACGGGACGAGGGCCGCCAGCGGGAGCACCAGGGCGCCCGTGACGGCGCAGGCGCCGAGCACCAACGAGATGGGAAGCGTGCGGCGGATACGGACCTCGTCCAGCACCGCCAGCAGACGCCCTTCGAGCTGGGACGGGCGCGCCATGCTGACCGTGGCGGGGCCCACCAGCCTCGGCGAACGCAGCGAACGCGCGATCTCGAGAAGGTGTTCGGCGTAGTCCCGCGGCCTTGCGCCAGCCGCGATCACCCGATCGTCGCAGGCGAGCTCGCGTTCGCCGCGAAGCTGGCGCGCGGCGTACCAGACGGCGGGGTGGAACCAGTAGGTGGCGCACGCGAGGGCGGCGAACATCTGCGTCAGGCAGTCCCGCCGGGCGATGTGGGCGGCCTCGTGGAGCAGGACCACGCGGCGGCGATCTTCCGCCCAGCCGTCCGCGCCGACGGGAAGGATCACCGCCGGACGCAGGATCCCGGTGGCCATCGGCATGGATGCCTCCCGGCTGCGCAGCAGGCGCACCGGCCGCGGGATCTCCAGGATCCACTCGACTTCGCGCATCAGCTCCAGCCACTCCGGATCGGTGACGACCTCCGCCTGCCCCGCCATCCGCCGGAGATGAGCGGAGCCGGTCATCATCCATCCGAGCACAAGCGCGAGGCCGATCCCGTACCCGGCCGCCAGGTATCCGCCAGCAGCGAGTGGACGCTCGGCCGCGCGCACCTCCGGAAGCGCCCCGTCGACCGCCGGCGCCGGTGTCGCGCCGGTCAGGGGCTCCGAGGGCGGCGTTTGCGGCAGCGGGCCGTCCGGAATCCAGGGAGCGGAGGCGAGCGCGCTGGGAGCGAGGCCGCGCAGCCAGCGCACGTCCCAGCGCGGCATACCGGCCGAAAGGAGCGGAAGGAGCAGGAGCGCGCACACGGCGAGCGTCCAAACCAGGTGTCGCGCGGCGGAGGATGCTCGCCTGAGCCGCAGGCCGGCCACCACCACCCAGGCGGCGATCAGAACGAGGGAAGACTTGAGGAGGAGGAAGGCAGCGGCTTCGGACATGGCGGGGGGGGTGCTGTGGGGGCGGGTGCGTGCTAGCCGCGGCCCGGCTTGCGTGCCTGGTCGAGTAGCCGGGAGAGGCGCTGGTGCTCCTCGTCGGAGATCTCCGATTCGCCCATTCCGAGCAGCGCGGCCATGGCGTTCTCGCGCGAGTCGCCAAAGAACGTCTTGAGCACGTGCGCGAGCGCCGATCGGCTCTCCCCGTCGCGCTCCACCGCTGGAAAGAACACGTACCGCGGTCCGTCCTGCTCGTGCCGCACGTATCCCTTGTCCTCCAGGTGGCGGAGCATCCCGCGGACCGCGGCATTGCTCGGCGCGTCGGGCAGATCGGCGAGCACCTCCGCCGCCGTCGCCTGACCCCGCCGGAACAGCGCATCCATGATCTGCCGCTCGCGGCGGCCAAGCTCTGAAACAGGGGGGGGCATCGAGGGGAGTGGATGGTGTTGATGGATTGACATCCTGTCAACAGGATAACACCTGCCCCCACCCCCGTCCAGAGTGACGGACATGTTGGAGTAGGGGCCGGGTGAGGCGGCGCGGGGGCGGTTAGCCCCTGTACATGTCACTCTGGAGTGAAAATGCATTGACATAGTGTCAATGCATTTTCATATTGGGGGAAGTCGCGCCGGCGGAGGCTGGCAGGCAAATGGAGAATCCCCGCCGGATGCTCGTGTCCACGGCGCCGTACGACGCCATCGGGGCCGGGCTCGCGTGGCTCCGGCCGGGCGTTCTCGCCAGGGCGGATGAACAACGGTTCGGCCCTTCACCCCTCGCTGGAGATGATGATGAGGCTAGTGATCACACGGCTGCTCGGCGTCGCCGGGCTGCTGTCCGTGGCACCGCTGGGCGCGCAGGCGCGAGCCGTGGAGTACGAGCTCCGCTTCCCCCGGGCGGAGCACCATGAGGTGAGCGTCACGGCGACGTTCCGCGGCTTGGCGGCATCCGAGCCGCTCCAGGCGAGGATGAGCCGCTCCTCGCCGGGCCGGTACGCCCTTCACGAGTTCGCGAAAAGCGTGTTCGACGTCAGCGCGGCCGACGGACGCGGGCGGCCGCTTGCCGTTCAGCGGACCGCCACCAATGGTTGGGTGGTGGCGGGGCACGATGGCACCGTTCGTCTGACCTACGCGCTCTGGGGCGACCGTGTCGACGGCACGTATGCCGCCATCGACCGCTCGCATGCGCACCTGAACCCCCCCTCGGTCTTCATCTGGGCGCGCGGGATGGAAGCGGCACCGATCCGGCTCACCGTGCATCCCCGCCCAGGATGGCGAATCACGACGCAGCTGTTCCCCACCGCGAATCCGGCCGTGTTCACGGCGCCCAACCTGGCGTGGTTCATGGACTCCCCGCTGGAGGCCGGCCCGACCTCGCTGCGGAGCTGGCGGACCGGCCGCGGAGCGGACACGGTGACCTGGCGGCTCGCCGTCCACCACACGGCGGGCGAGGCCGAGGTCGACAGCTTCGCCGCGATGGCCCAAAAGGTGGTCGGCGAGGAGCTGGCCATCTGGGGCGCCCCGCCCGCGTACGAAGGGGGAACGTATACCCTGCTGGCCGACTATCTCCCCTGGGCGTCGGGCGACGCGATGGAGCACCGGAACTCCACCGTGCTGACGTCGCGCAAGTCGCTGGTGAGCCGCGCGGACCGGGTGTCCAACCTCGCCCCCCTGGCGCACGAGCTCTTCCACTCCTGGAACGGGGAGCGGCTGCGCCCGCGCTCGCTGGAGCCGTTCAACTTCGAAGCGCAGAACCAGTCCCCGGAACTCTGGTTCGTGGAGGGCTTTACCCGGTACTACGGCTACCTGGTGGTGCGGCGTGCCGGGTACTACTCGGACGCCGAGTACACCGAATTGATCAGCGCGGACATCGAGGCCGTGACGAACGCGCCGGGACGCGCGCACCATAGCGCGGCGGAGGCGGGGCTGGACGCGCCGCTGACCGACGGCGCCTTGTCGCTGGACCAGACGAACCGCCAGAACCAGTCCGTCTCGTATTACCTGTGGGGACACACCCTGGCCGTCGCGCTCGACCTCAACCTGCGCTCCCGCTACCGGCTCACGCTGGACGACTACATGCGCGCGATGTGGCGCGAATACGGCCGCTTCCAGACTCCGGAGCTCTCACCCGAGCGGCCGTACACGAACGCGGAGCTGCGCCGCGTCCTGGGCGAGGTCACCCGTGACCCGCGCTTCGCCAACGAGTTCTTTGCGCGGTACGTGGAGGGCCGGGAGGTGCCCGACTTCGCCGCCCTCCTGGAGCCGGCGGGCCTGGTGCTGCGCCGCAAAGCCGCCGACAAGGTTTACCTGGGCGCCGTGGTGGAAGACGATCCGGGGGCGGTGTACGTCAACGGTCCCAAGGAGAACGGGTCGCTCTTTCAGGCCGGGATCACGGGGGGCGACCTGATCCACAGCGTGGATGGCGAGCCGACCGCGACCGCCGCGGCGCTCCATGCGATCCTCGCCCGGCGCCGCCCGGGAGAGGTGGTCCGGATGGAGGTGTCCGGCCGGGGGATGCGCTTCACGGTACCCGTCACCCTGGTCGCGAACCCATCCGTCGAGGTGGTCACGCGCGAGAGCGCCGGGCTTCCGGTCACCCCGGCGATGCGCGCACTTCGGGAAAGCTGGCTCGGGTCGCGCGCCGCGTCCCGCTGAGCACCGCTCCTGCGTTCCACGTTCGGCATCCTCGGCCCGCCATCGCGCGGGGCGGGGATGTGACGTTTCGGAGCCCGCCGGGGGCTCTCACGCCGTTCCGAACCTGAATCCCGTACCACTACTTCTAGTCCGGCGACGCGATGCTGCTGTATGGCAAGGGCGATCTCACGCAGAGCCACAGATAGAACAGCAGAGGATTTTCTCTGCCAGCGCGGTCCCCCGCGTCCGTATCTATCCCGGTTTGATGCTTTTTATCCACTTCGCGCCACAACGAAACGGGGGCGGTGCATCCAAACTCCGGTGCACCACCCCCGCCCTGTCCGTGAAAACCTTCGTCAGTCGCAGCGGATTGCGTAAAGCTTTCGCTCACCGGCGAAGAAGGCGCGGTTGCCGGATACCGCGATTCCGGAACTCACGAAGTCGTCGGGCGCAAGACCGATTTTCCGGCCCGACCTCTTACCCGTTGCGGCGTCGAACAACTCCACCGCGGTATTCTCCACGACCAATTTGTCCCCGCAGACCGCCTGATAGGTGGAGCCACCCTCCAGCGCCCTTTCCCAGACGCTCTGGCCCGTCGACGAATCCAAAGCGTAGAGGCGGGCCGCTTGCGTGCCCAGGAAGATACGGCCGCCCTGCACCGCGGGTGTTTCCCACACGAAGCCGTACAGGTCACGCCGCCACACCTCGCGTCGTGTAAACCGGTCGACCGCGACGGAATGCCCATCGCGGGCGCCGCCCGCCACCAGCATCGAACCAGCGAGTGCGGGCGCCGCGTCCGTGCCGGTCTCCTTCCCTCCGTCTGGTACCGCCAGAGCTCGCGGCCGGTGGAGCGGTCGAACGCAATCAATACAACCGCCGACTCGAAAGCTCCCACAGTCAGGTCACGGTTCACTGCGGCATACACAGTGTCGCCCGAGGTAACGATCCCCGCCACGCTCTGGCGGCTGGACGCATGCCAGTCAGCGCGCGGGACGCGGACGTCCCACAGCGGCTGGCCCGACTCGCGGTCAAGGGCGAGCACCCGGAGATCGCGTGTGCCTATGTAGAGCGCCTTCTCGTCGGCGGCGGCATCCGTGGCATCCAGCGCGGCGTCCTGCGGCATCAGGCGCTCCCAGAGCAGGGCGCCGGTCGCCATGTCGTACGCCCGCGCACCACCCACCGCGGCCGAGAAGAGGCGGGCTCCGTGTAGAACCAGCCCGCGGTTTGCCCCCGCGACCCGTACCGGCGTGCGCCAGAGCAGAGTGCCGCCCCGCGCGTCGTACGCCGCGAGCCCGGAGTCGCCCGCGATCACGACGCGGTCGTCCGTCGCGATCGGGGTGCCGTTCCCCGGCGCGGGAATCGCGACGGACCACACCACGCGCGGATCGGTTTCCGGCATCGTGGCTCCGTCCTCAGCCGGCCCGCATGCGCCTAGAGCGACCATGAGCGCCGCACCCAAGCGCCGTGCAGAGCCCACACGCTGTTCGCAGAGCACCGAAGCGGAAATCGTCGCCTTCATCAGCGGCCAGGTACCAGGAAGGGGAATCTCGCCAGCGTGCCGGTTAGTGCTCGTACCGCTGGGGGACTGTACGATGACGCGTTGTGCGAATCAGCCTTGTCCTCGGGACGCACGATCACGGGGTCGCCGCTCTGGACGGGGTGCGTTGCCATTCCGCGGAGTGCATGAACGGTAAACAGGCGTGTACTGCTCGTCAACAACCTAAAAAGGCACTTAGTAATCGAAAAGGTGGGCGCGCCCCGCGGGGGATCCCGCCGACGGCGAGAACCTTGGTGGCTCGGCAGGCCGCGCACGCTCCAACGGCAGCGTCAAATAAAGACGCACTGGCTACAAACAGCCCTACGGAAAGAGGGTTACCGCGGCTTTCCGTTTCCCTCAGTGGCCTCTGTGTGATTGTTCCATCCGTTCCATCTCCTCCGCGCCTTGCTTTCTCCCCCAACTTCCGGCAAACTACCGGCTTGGATCGGGTCCGGGGTGGGCCGGGCGCGCGGCACACGTGCAGGAGGCGGGAGCGCTGTTCGAGTTCGAGATCGAAGCCAGGGAGGGCGCCGCCCGCGCGGGCACCCTGCGCCTGCCGCACGGCGAGGTGCGCACCCCCGTGTTCATGCCGGTGGGCACGCAGGCCACGGTGAAGACGCTGACCCCCGAGGAGACCTCCGCGCTCGGCGCGCAGATCATCCTGGGGAACACGTACCACCTGTACCTGCGCCCCGGCCACGACACCGTGCGCGAGCTGGGCGGCCTGCACCGCTTCCAGGGGTGGGACAAGCCGATCCTCACCGACTCGGGCGGCTTCCAGGTGTTCTCCCTCTCCGACATCAGCACGATCGAGGAGGAGGGGGTCACCTTCCAGAGCCACATCGACGGCTCGCGCCACCTCTTCACCCCGGAGCGGGTGATGGAGATCGAGCGGGCGCTGGGGGCCGACATCATCATGGCCTTCGACCAGTGCCCGCCGGGGCAGAGCAGCCGCGAGCTGGCCACGGTGGCGTACGAGCGCACGCTGCGCTGGCTGGAGCGCTGCCGCACCCGCTTCGCGCAGCTCCCGGACGAGGACCCCGAGGGGCCGGTGCAGACGCTCTTCCCCATCGTGCAGGGCGGCGTCCACCCGGACCTGCGCGTGGCCAGCGCGCGCGGCACGCTGGCGGCGGGCGACTGGGACGGCATCGCCATCGGCGGGCTGTCGGTGGGGGAGCCGAAGCCGGCGATGCACGCCATGCTGGAGGCGCTCTACCCCGAGCTTCCCGAGCGGCTCCCGCGCTACCTGATGGGCGTCGGCTATCCGGACGACTTGCTGGAGGCGATCGCGCGGGGCGTGGACATGTTCGATTGCGTGGCGCCCACGCGGAACGGGCGCAACGGGGCCGTCTGGATCGCGGCGGAGGGGCAGGTGAACATCAAGGGGCAGCGCTTCCGCCTGGACGCGGGGCCGCTCGACCCCGAATGCGACTGCTACACCTGCCGCACCTACACGCGCGCCTACCTGCGCCACCTCTTCGTGGCCGGCGAGGCGCTGAGCATGCGGCTCCTCTCGATCCACAACCTGCGCTTCCTGGTGCGCCTGGCGGAGCAGTCGCGGGATGCGATCGCGGCGGGCACGTTCGCGGGGTGGAGCAGAGGGTGGCTGGAGAGGTTTCACGAGGGGAAAAAGAAGTCCTAAGTGCCAAGTCCTAAGTGCTAAGTAAAAGCGCACTAACGCACTCACGCACTGCTGTTCAGCACTTAGCACTTAGCACTTAGCACTTTCGCCCAACACCGAACTGAACCCATATGCCTTCCCTCATCCTGGCCCAGGCCGCGACATCCCAGAGCCCGTTCGTGAGCTTCCTGCCCATCGTGGCGATGCTCGCGATCTTTTACTTCATCCTCTTCGTCCCGCAGAAGCGGCAGATGAAGCAGCACCAGGAGCTGATCTCGTCGCTCCAGAAGGGCGACCAGGTGGTGACCGCGGGGGGGCTGATCGGCGACGTGGTGGCGATCAAGGGCGACCAGGTGACGCTGCGAACCGGTACCTCGACGGTGGTGGTGGAAAAGGCGCGCATCCAGCGCAAGGCCACCGCCCCGGCCGACGCCAAGTAGACGAGCGATGGCGATTCTGAAGATCGAGACGCTCGGCGCCGAGGTCCTGCGCCGCCGCGCCGACGAGATCGAGTTCAGCGGCGACGACCCCGAGCTGGACCGCCTCATCGAAGACATGTTCGAGACGATGTACGACGCGCACGGCATCGGCCTCGCCGCGCCGCAGGTGGGGATCTCCCGCCGGCTCATCGTCGTGCACGTCAACGAGGAGGGGGAGGAGCCGTTCGCCCTCCTCAACCCGCGCGTCGTGGAGTCCGGGAAGGCACGGGAGAAGGGGGAGGAGGGGTGCCTCAGCATCCCCAACATCTCCGCCGCGGTGGAGCGGCCGGCGACCGTGGTGGTGGAAGGCGTCGATCCCAAGGGGAACGCGGTGCGCATCGAGGCGGACGGGATGCTCGCGCGCTGCCTCCAGCACGAGATCGACCACCTGGACGGCATCCTCTTCCTGGACCGCCTGTCGCCGCTGAAGCGCAACATGCTCGTCAAGAAGTACCGCAAGCAGGAATCGTGAGGATCCTCTTCTGGGGAACGCCCGAGTTCGCCGTGACCCCGCTGCGCGCCATCGCGGACGAGGGGCACGACGTGGTGGGCGTCGTCACCCAGCCGGACCGGCCGGCGGGGCGGGGAAGGGGGATCGCCATGAGCGCCGTCAAGCGCGAGGCGATGGAGATGGGCGTCCCCGTCCTGCAGCCGGAGCGCGCCCGCGGCGACGAGTTCATGGCGCAGGCCAGGGCGCTGGAGCCCGAGCTCTCCGTGGTCGTGGCGTACGGGCAGATCTTGAAGCCGGAGGTGCTGGAGCTGCCGCCGATGGGCTCCATCAACATCCACGCGTCGCTCCTCCCCGAGCTGCGCGGCGCGGCGCCCATCCAGTGGGCGGTGGCGCGCGGTTACCAGACGACGGGCGTCACCATCATGCGCATGGAGGCGGGACTCGATTCCGGTCCCATGATCCTCCGCGTTGAGGAGCCGATCCTGGCCGACGACTCCGCGAGCGAGCTGGCGGAGCGGCTGTCGGCGGTCGGGGCCGAGGCGGTGGTGGAGGCGCTGGCGCTGATGGAGAGCGGCCAGGCCGTCGAGGAGGTGCAGGATCACTCGCGCGCCACCTTTGCCCCCAAGATCGACCGCGTGACGGCGCGCATCGACTGGACGCTCTCCGCCGAGCGCGTGTCGCTGCACGTCCGCGCGATGGACGAGGTGCCGGGCGCGTGGACCCCGCACGGCGCGCGCGGTGCGGTGAAGCTCTTTCGCCCGCGCGCCAGCGGCGGCACGGGAGAGCCGGGGCGGGTGATGGCGGTGGGCGAAGACGGCGTGCTCGTCGCCTGCGGGGAGGGCGCCGTCCTCGTGCGCGAGGTGCAGCCGCCGGGGAAGCGGCGCATGGCCGCCGGCGAGTGGGTGCGCGGGCGCGGCGTGTCGGTGGATGACCGCTTCGGCGCCGAGGGCTGAGCTTCCGCCCCTCCACGTCGTCACCGACGACGCCACGGCCGCGCGTCCGGACTTCCTCCGCGCCGCCGCTGAAGTGGTGGCCGAAGGCGGCCCGTCGATCGTGCTCCACCTGCGCGCGCCGTCCGCGAACGGGCTTGCGGTGTACAGGTGGGCGGAGGCGCTCCGCACGCTGACCCGCGACGCCGGCGCCCTGCTCCTAGTGAACGATCGCGTGGACGTGGCGCTCGCGGTGGACGCGGACGGCGTGCAGCTCGGACAGCGCGGCCTCCCCGCGGCGGATGCGCGGAGGCTGGCAGGTGCGGAGCGGATGGTTGGCGTCTCCGTGCACACATCGCCCGAAGTGGACGAGGCGCGGGAGGGCGGCGCGGACTTCGTACTGGTGGGCAACGTCTACGCGACCGCGTCGCATCCGGGGCGCGCGGGGATCGGGGTAGGGGCGCTCGCGGGGTTCAAGGGGCTCCCGCTCGTCGCCATCGGCGGGGTGACGCCGGAGCGGGTGGCGGAGCTCAGGGAGGCGGGGGTGCGGGGCGTCGCGGCCATCCGCGGCGTGTGGGACGCGCCGAGCCCGGCACGGGCGGTGCGCAGCTATCTGAAGGAGTGGATGGGATGACGACGATGACGGCGGTTTCGATCCAGGTGAACGGCGACGAGCGCGAGGTCCCCGCGGGGCTCCACGTCGCCGCGCTGCTGGAGCACCTCGATCTCCACCCGCGCATGGTGGTGGTGGAGCGCAACGGCGACATCCTGCGCCGCGAAGCGCTGGACGCGACGCCGGTGGAGCCCGGCGACCGCTTCGAGCTGGTACACTTCGTCGGCGGGGGCTGACGACCAATCGCATTTCAGGCGGGAAGGAAGGGATACATGGCGACCGCAATGCTGGACGTGCAGACGATGGACGAGCCGCTCGTGATCGCGGGCCGCCCGCTCCGCTCCCGCCTCCTGGTGGGAACGGGGAAGTACCGCAACAACGACGAGATGGTGCAGGCGATCGAGGCATCCGGCGCCGAGGTGGTGACCGTCGCCGTGCGCCGCGTGGACCTGGACCGCACGAAAGAAGAAGGCGTCCTCTTCCATCTGGACCCGGAGCGCTTCCTCCTCCTTCCCAACACCGCCGGCTGCTACACGGCGGAGGACGCGGTGCGCTACGCCCGCCTGGCGCGCGCCGCCGGCTTCACCGACTGGGTGAAGCTGGAGGTGATCGGCGACCAGGAGACGCTCCTGCCCGACGCGGACGCGACCATCCGGGCCGCGCGTGAGCTGGTCGCGGACGGCTTCAAGGTCCTGGCGTACACCAACGACGACCTGATCACCGCCCTTCGTCTCGAAGACGCAGGCTGCGCGGCGGTGATGCCGCTGGCGTCACCCATCGGCAGCGGGCTGGGGCTGGTGAATCCGTACAACATCCGCACCATCAAGGCGCGCCTGCAGGTGCCGGTGATCGTGGACGCGGGCGTCGGCACGGCGTCCGACGCGGCGGTGACGATGGAGCAGGGCGTCGACGGCATCCTGATGAACACCGCCCTCGCCGAGGCGCAGGAGCCGGTGCGCATGGCGCGCGCGATGGCGCTGGCCACCGAGGCGGGGCGCCTGGCGTTCCTGGCCGGCCGCATGCCGCGCCGCGAGCGCGCGGTGCCGTCGTCGCCGCGCAAGGGGATGCTCGACTGAGCATGAAGGGGCGGGCGACCCCCACCCGGCACGCGGCGCTCGAGACGCTGCGCCGCGTGCGCACCGGCGACCTGGCGGACCGCGCGCTGGAGCATGCCACGCGCGGGCTGGAGCCGCGCGACCGCGCCTGGACGCAGGAGCTGGTGTACGGCACCTTTCGGCTGCGCGGACGGCTGGACCACGTGCTCGACGCGCTGGTGCGCGACGGGGTGGCGAAGCTGGAGGAGGAGGTGCTGGACGTGCTGCGCCTGGGCGCGTACCAGCTCCTGGAGATGGGGAGCGTCCCCCCGTACGCCGCCGTCAGCGAGTCGGTGGAGCTGGCGCGCGACGCGGGCGCATCGCGTGCGGCGGGGCTGGTGAACGGCGTTCTCCAGAACCTGCACCGCCGGCGCGACCAGCTCCGCTTCCCGAGCTTCGAGCTCGATCCCGCGGCGCACCTGGCCACGGCGGGCTCGCACCCGCGCTGGCTGCTCGACCGATGGATCGCGCGCTGGGGCGCCGAAGACGTCCGGGCTCTCGTCGAGGCGAACAACGCCCGTCCCGAGCTCTATCTGCGCCCGCTGGGCATGGCGCGCGAGGAGGCGGCGGAGCGACTCGCGGCCGCCGGGATCGCGGCGGAGCTGGTGAGCTTCGCGCCCGACTCGCTGCGCATTCCGCCCCCCGGCACCGCGGCCGACGCGCTGGCCGTCGTCCCCGCGGTGGTGCAGGACCCCGCGGCCGCGCTGGTGGTGCGCTACGCCGCCGCTCCGGAGGGCGCCACGGTGCTGGACCTGTGCGCGGCTCCGGGCGGCAAGGCGCTGGGGCTGGCGGAGCCGGGCACCCGCGTGGCCGCCGCCGACCTGTCGCGCCGCCGCATGCGGCGCGTGGTGGAGAACGCGGAGCGCATCGGGTGGCGGGACCGGGTGGCCGCGGTGGTGGCGGACGCGCGCATGCCTCCCTTCCGCCCGGCGGACGTCGTGCTGCTGGACGCGCCCTGCACCGGTACCGGCACCTTTCGCCGCCACCCGGATGGGCGCTGGCGCATCGCCCCGCACGACCTGCAGGCACTCACCGAGCTGCAGGACCAGCTCCTGCGCGCGGCGGCGGAAGTCGTCCGCCCCGGCGGGGTGCTGGTGTACTCCACCTGTTCGCTCGAGCGCGAGGAGAACGAAGACCGGATGGAGCGTTTTCTGGCCGAGCACCCGGATTGGTCGATGAGCCCCGCCCCCGGCGCGGTGGACGGCGCGTTGCTGGACGAGCGCGGGCGCCTCTGCGTCCTGCCGCAGCGGCAGGGGGTGGACGGCGCCTTCGCCGCGCGCATGCGGAGGAACGCGTGAGCGCGCCCGTGAAGCCGCCGCGCGCGCCGCGCCGCTGGGTGCCCGCCATCCCCGAGCGCGTGGTGGGGCCCTTCACCGAGGGGAACCTGCTGCGCTGGGTGATCGGCACGGGGCTGGGCGCCTTCGCGCTCGGCTACCTGGTCATCACGCTCCTCTTCTTCCCCGGCTTCGGCCGCTCCGCCATCGTCACCGTCCCCGACCTGCGCGGGCAGCCGCTGCGCGAGGCGGAGCGGACGCTGGACCGCCTGGGGCTGGAGCTGGGCCGCGGCGGCAGCCTCGCCAACCCGCGCATCCGCGCCGGTGCAGTGCTGGTGCAGAGCCCGCTCCCCGGCCAGGAGGTCACCCGCGGCGCCGAGATCCGCGTGGTGCTGAGCGCCGGCCCGGAGCGGCACCCCGTGCCCCCCATCGCCGGCCTCACCCTGCGCGAGGCGCGCACGCTGCTGGAGCGCTTCGGCTTCTCGGTCAAGGTGCAGCGCATGGTGGCCGACCAGGAAGAGGGGACCTTTGTGGGGATGCGGCCGCGCGCGGGCACTCTGGCCGTGGTGCCCAGCGTCGTGACCATCACCCTGAGCGCCGGCCCGCCGAAGTTCCCCGTCCCCGAGGTCGTCGCGCTGCCCCTCGCCGAGGCGGAGGAGCGGCTGCGCGCGGCCGGCTTCCGCCTGGGGAACGTGTCGTACGATCCGGAGTCGACGGAGGCGCTCGGCGGGGTCGCGTCGCAACGCCCTGCCGCGGGCGACTCCCTGCGGCGCGGCGGCGCGGTGAACGTGACGGTCTCCGGCACCGATCCCAACCCGCCGCCGCCCGTGACGGAGGAGCCCGCCGTGCCCGATTCGGCGGAGGCTCCCAAGCCCGAGGAGCCGCAGGCCCCGCCGCCGCAGGAGTTCCCTCCGGCGCCGCCGCCGGCTGAGCGGTGAGCGCGGCCATGTCCGAATCGCGGAGGCAGTGGATCGTCGTGGGCGCGGTGATCGCCCTGCTCGCGGCACTGGTGGGGGTGGGCTGGGCCAACCGCGGCTCCTTCCTCCCGCTGGACGTGGGGAGCGAAGCGCCGGCCTTCCGCGCCACAGACCTGCAGGGGCGCCCGGTCGCGCTCGCCGATCTGCGCGGCCAGGTGGTGCTCCTCAACATCTGGGCGACGTGGTGCGGCCCCTGCCGCGACGAGATGCCCTCGATCCAGCGCCTTCACCAGCAGCTCGGGCGGGAGGGGCTCAAGGTGGTCGCCGTGAGCGTGGACGCCGCGCCCGGGAAGCGCGATGCGGGCGGCAACCCCGGTGGCGACGTGGCGGCGTTCGGAAAGGAGTACGGGCTCACCTTCCCCCTGTGGCGCGAGCCCACCGGCGCGATCCAGCGCGCCTACCGCACCACCGGCATCCCCGAATCGTTCGTGATCGGCCGCGACGGCAGCATCCGCAAAAAGGTCATCGGCGCCACCGAATGGGACGATCAGGCGAACGTGGATCTGATCCGCCGGCTCCTGAAGCAGTGATGCGGCGCTCTTCGCGAACGGTCCACCCCTTTTGTCATCCTGAGGGAGCCGCCTCACTGATCTCGGTCGGGCCCTGGACTTCTGCGGCGACCGAAGGATCTAGCCGGCGTGGCAGGAGCACGGCGCTGCACTCCGGGCCCCTCGTCACGCGCAGTAGATCCTTCGCTCCGCGCCAGTGGGTGGAGACGGGGCGAGGTCGGTGTGGCGCGTCGCTCAGGATGACAGAAAGGGGGGATGCGCCGGCCCCCTTTTCTGTCATCCTGAGGGAGCCGCCCAACGGATGCCTGCCGTGCGCCGTACTCCGGCGGCGACCGAAGGATCTAGCCGGTGAGGCAGGAGGTCCGGCCACGCGCAGTAGATCCTTCGCTCCGCGCCAAAGGGTGGAGACGGGGCGAGGCTGGTGTGGGGCGTCGCTCAGGATGACAGAGGGGGGGGTGCGCGGATGAAGCCCTTCTCCGTGCGGCGGGTGACGCGCAACTGGAAGCTGAAGCTGGCGGCGCTCGTGCTGGCGGTGCTGCTGTGGGTGCTGGTGCGCGCGGAGCAGCCGACCGAGCAGTGGATCGGGGTAAAGGTCGAGCCGCATCTGCTCGATCCGGCGTTCACGCTGAGTGCGCCGCCGACTCCGCGCATGGTGCAGGTGCGCTTCGCGGGGAAGTGGCGCGAGATGGGCGAGCTGGCGCTGGAGAAGCCGGTGCTCGTGCTGCACGTGCGCAACGTGGGCCGGCAGCGGACCTTTGTGTTGGAGCCAGGCATGGTGCGCTTCCCCGACGGCACGCGCGGCAACGTCCGCGCGCTCGACGTGCGGCCGGGGCTGGTGAAGCTGGCGCTGCAGCCGGTTCCCGATACGCCGTCCGTACGATGACGCGTCCGACGCTGGTGCTCGGCATCGAGACCTCGTGCGACGAGACATCCGCCGCCGTGCTGCGCGGTGAGAGCGAGCTGCTGGGGCACGTCATCTTCACGCAGGACGTGCATCGCCTGTACGGCGGCGTCGTGCCGGAGATCGCGTCGCGCGCCCACCTGCGCACGCTGGACGACGTGGTGGACGGCGCCCTGCGCGAGGCCGGCGTGCGGCTCGAGGACGTGGACGTCGTCGGGGTGACGGCGGGGCCGGGGCTGATCGGGGCGCTGCTGGTGGGCGTCTCGTGGGGCAAGGCCGCCGCGTGGGCAGCGGGGAAGCCGGTGGTGGGCGTGCATCACATGGAGGCGCACCTCTTCGCCACGCAGCTCGAGCACCCGGACGCCACGCCGCCGTTCGTCGCGCTCCTCGTCTCCGGCGGCCACACGCTCCTCCTCTGGGTGCCGGCGTGGGGCGAGTACGTGCAGCTCGGCGCCACCCGCGACGACGCGGCGGGCGAGGCGTTCGACAAGGCGGCCAAGATCCTGGGCCTTCCGTACCCGGGCGGCCCCTCCATCCAGCGCGTCGCCGAGGGCGGCGACTCGTCGCGCCACCGCTTCACGCGCCCGTTGCTGAACCGCGGCCAGCGCCCGGAAGACGGCGAGTACTACGATTTCTCCTTCAGCGGCCTCAAGACGGCGCTCCGCAACCGCGTGCGCGAGGTTGAGCGTGAGGGCACTCTGGACGCCGAAGTCCCGCACCTGGCCGCCGCCTTCCAGGACGCCGCCGTCGACGTCCTCGCTACCAAGACGATGCGCGCGGTTCGCGAGATGAACTGCCCGCGCGTTGTCCTGGGCGGCGGCGTCGCCAACAGCCGCGCGCTGCGTGCGGAGCTGACGAGGCGGCTGGGCGGGCGCGGCGCCGTCTTCGCCCCCTCGCCGCGCCTGGCCACCGACAACGCGGCGATGATCGCGCGAGCCGCGCAGTTCCGCTTCGCCCGCGGCGAGGTCTCCGGCCTGGACCTCAACGCCCGCGCCGATCTCCCGTTCCCCGGGTTGCGCAAGCGCTGAAAAACTGCTGCCTCACGCGGAGACGCGGAGACGCGGAGGAACCGCAACTGCATGGCTCACACAGAGACACAGAGCCACAGAGAGAACAAACAAGAGGCTTTTCTCTGTGGCTTTCAGTTCCTTCTGTGTTCTCTGTGTGAGGCTTTTCGCTGTTCTTCACCGCGTCTCCGCGTCTCCGCGTGAGACAATGGTACGCGAGTCGCATCGCGAACGAATGACCGTGGGCCACACGACCCGAACCAGACCGGCGCCGGCTTGATAACGCTCCTCCACATCTCCGACCTGCACTTCGGCCCGCCGTTCCAGGAGCGCGTGGGCGAGTCGCTGCAGCGCTTCGCGCACCAGCTGGAGCCCGACGCCATCGTGGCCTCCGGCGACTTCACGCAGCGCGCCCTACCGGAGCAGTTCGCGGCGGCGCGCGCGTACCTGGACCGGCTCCCGTCCGTGCCGACCGTGGTGACGCCGGGGAACCACGACATCGCGCTCTACCGCTTCGCCGAGCGCGTCTTCCACCCGTACGACCTGTACAAGGCGCACATCCTGCCCGAGCTGGACACGGTCACGAAGCTCCCCGGCGCCACCATCGTCGCGCTCAACTCGACGGCGCCGCTGCGGGCCACGGTCAACGGCCGCATCCACCGCTGGCAGATCGACTTCGCGCGCGAGGCGTTCGAGGGCGTGCCCGAGGAGGACGCGCGCATCCTGGTGTCGCATCACCACTTCGCGCCCCCGCCGGACTGGGACCGCGTGGCCGTGATGCCGCAGGCCAAGCGCGCGCTGGACGCCTTTACGCACTTCAAGGTGGACATGATCATGGGCGGCCACCTGCACCGCGCGTACATAGGCAACTCGCTGGACGTGTACTCCGGGGCGGACCGCGAGCACGGCATCATCATCGTGCAGAGCGGCACCTCCACGTCGCGCAGGGGTAGGGCGAGGGAGCGCGAAAAGAACTCGCTCAACGTGGTGCGGGTGGACGCGCGGCACATCCGGGTGACGCACTACATGTACTTCGACGACGTGCAGGACTTCGTGCCCACCAGCCGGCACCAGTTCTTCCGCCGCGGCCGCCCCGCCCTGGACCGCGAGGGGCAGGCCGAGGCCGAGGCCATCTTCCGCGAGGACCACCGCTGATGGCGAGCCCCCGGCGCAGCCGCGCCCTCCGGCACACGGCGTGGGGTGTGGGCGGCCTCCTGCTGGGCGTCGCGCTGGCCTTCCTTGTCCTCAACCTGGTCGCGCGCACGCGGGCGGGGCACGCGCGCATCCTGGAGTACACGCTCAACGCCCTCGCGCGCAACGTGCAGGGCTCGCTGGACGTGCAGCGCATCAGCGGCAACCTCTTCGAAGGCGCGCGCCTCTACGGGGTTTCGCTCACCGAAAAGGATGGCACGCCGTTCGTGCTGGCCGACAGTGCGGACGTGACGTACGACGTGCGCACGCTGCTCTCGCCGCGCATCCGCATCAACCGGCTGGTGCTGTACAAGCCCAACATCTACGTGCGCCGCTCGCCGGGCGACTCGCTCTGGAACTACCAGTCCATCTTCCGGGACACCGTGGTGCGCGATCCCAACCTGCCCCGCGTGCAGCGCGTGACGTTCGTGGATACGCTGCGCGTGGTGAACGGCTTCACGCGCGTGGAGATCCCCTGGGCGCCGGACTCCACCACCTCCGCCCGCGCCCAGCGCGAGGAGGTGCGGCTGGCGTTGCGCGACACGTCGCCGATCCTCGTGCGGCGGGTGAAGGGCGGATACCTGCGCACCATCAACATGACGGGGGTTGGGGGAAGGTTGCGCCAGATCCGCTTCTCCCCGGGCGCGGAGTCGGGGTCGCGCATCACCATCGACTCGCTGCGTGGCAAGGTGCAGTTCTTCCGCCGCCCCGCGGACGTGCGTCACGTGCAGGGGAACATCGCCATCCTCCCCGACCGCGTTGAGTTCGATGCGCCGGTGCTGCGCCTCCCCGGCTCGCGCCTCGCGACATCGGGGGTGATCTGCACGAGGAACGACACCCAGACCTGCGGCCGTCAGGTCCCGATCCCCTACTACGACGTCGCGTTCCGCAGCGACTCGATGGCGTTCCGCGACCTGCAGTGGATGTATCCGCGCTTCCCCCGCGACGCGCACGGCAAGATGTCGATGTTCCTGGAGACGCGCCCGGAGGGCACCCTCTTCGACCTCCGCGACGTGCGGTTCGACGCTCCGGGCACGCGCATCGACGGCAGCTTCGGCATCACCGTGGGCGACACGATCGTCTTCAGCAACGTGGACGTGCAGGCGCGGCCGGTCCGTGTGTCGACCATCGAGCGCATGCTGCCGGAGGGGCTCCCGGTTCGCGGGCTGGTGCTGGGGTCGGCGACGATCAAGGGAGCGCGCTGAGGGGGCCCTCACCCCCCGGCCCCCTCTCCCGATAACAGGAGAGGGCTGCGCCCTCCTGTCATCGAGAGAGGGGGCGGAAATCGGATGGGCCCCCCCCCCCCGG
>DASVTZ010000142.1 GCA_036387335.1 Longimicrobium sp. | reverse complement strand
GCCTCGGCGGGCGAGAAGCTCTCCATCACCTGCACGTCGTTCACCTGCACGTCCTTGAAGATCGAGTTGCCCTCGCGGTCCTCCAGGACCAGGCGGCCGTTCTCGTAGCGCGCCTCGCGCAGCTCGGACACCGGGTACTCGATCCCGCGGTCCAGCATCGTGCGGACCCCGCCGCGCACCATCCCGGCCACGACGCGCGCGAAGCCCGACTCCTCCTTCTTCGCGTCGTCGCGCATGTCGCGGTCGATCTCGCTGAGCCCGCGATCGGTGAGCTGCATCACCAGCTTCCGATCGATCAGGAGGAGGGCCACCTCGCCGCCGCGCGTCTGGATGGCGGAGGTGGCGCGGCGAAGCGGCTGGCGCTCTACGAAGCGCGTGTCGGAATCGCCGCGGCTGTGGCCGCGCTGTGCATGGGCGGGGGCGGCGAGTGCGAGGGCGGCGCAGACCAGGACGAGGGCACGCATGAGGGAAGCTCCGGAGGAAGGGACGACGGGTGGCTGCTCCCGTAACGGGGCGGAGCGCACAAAGGTTTCGATCCCGCGATCCCCCGGAACGTTGCCCCCTACCCACCCGCCGCGGTGACCGATCCGTCGTGCAGCTTGATGCCGCGGCGCACCAGGAAGTCGGAGATCCCGCGGCTGATGCGCTCCACCTCCACGATGGTGCGGTCGCTCAGGTAGCGCCGCGAGCGACCCGCCGCGCACAGCGTCCCGATCACCTCCTCGCCGCCCGCGCCGAGCACGGGGACGGAGACAAAGGTGCCGAACTTCTCCGCATCCTCCTCCGCGGCGCCGGGGAGGTCGCGGCTCACGTCGGCGGTCCACACGAGCCCCGCCTCGCGGCAGCGCTGGCAGAGCGACCCGGTCCAGGAGATGGCGTGGCCCGCCGGGACGCCCATGCCGGCCGGATCGTGGACGTAGCGATGCTCCAGCGTGTCGTCCGCGAGGTTGCGGATGTTGAGGAAGCTCGTCTCCAGCCCCGTGGCCGCGGCGACGTCGGCCAGCAGCGCGCGCACGTACCCGGCGAAGTCCTCCACCCGGGGCGCCGCGCGAGGATGCGCCAGCCGCTGCGGCGTGGGCGACACCACGATGCCGGGGAGCGGGAGGGGGGCCGGTCGCGCCAGGTAGTACCCCTGCCCGCACGTGATCCCCAGGCGCACCAGCGTGTCCAGCTCGCCGGCGGTCTCCACCCCCTCCGCCACCACCGTCGCGCCCAGACTGTCCGCGAAGGAGGCGAGCGCGCCCACGAGCACCTCCCGCGCGCGGTCCTCGTCGATCCCGCACACCATGTCGCGGTCCAGCTTGATGGTGTGGGGGCGCAGCGCCAGGATGTGCCGGAAGCTGGCGTACCCCGCCCCCGCATCGTCCACGGCGACGCGCGCGCCCAGCCCGCGCAGCTCGTCCAGGTCCCGGACGAGCTCGTCGTAGTGCGTCACCGAGCTGTGCTCCGTGATCTCCAGCACCACCCGCCGCGCATCCACCGCCGCCAGCGCCTCGCGCAGTGCGGGGCTGGAGACGGTGCCGGGCGACACGTTTACGGACAGGTACACCTCCGCGGGGATGGCGGGGAGGAGGGCGAGCGCGGAGAGGATCGTGGCGATCTCCAGCTCGACGCCCAGCCCCAGCTCGGCGGCGCGGGCGAACCAGACGTCGGGGCTCCCCCCGGGCCCCTCGAAGCGGGTCAGCGCCTCGGCGCCCACCATGCGCATGTCCGCGAGGCCCACGATGGGCTGCAGGACCGTCGCGACGCCCTGGCCGGCGATGGCGCGCTCCACGTCGCCGCGGGAGATGCGCGCAGGGCGAGGGATGGCCGCGCGGGCCAGGTCTTCGCCGAGCGAAGCTGCGAGTGCGTCCAGCAGGCGTCCGTCCCCGGGGCCGAGCTGGGGGTTGGCGCCGCGCCCCAGGCAACACACCATCCCGAAAAGCGTGCCGTCCGGCAGGTGCACCGGCGCGGACGCATACGAGCCGATCCCCAGCCGCTCGGTGATCGCGAGTGCAGCGGCATCGGGGTGCGCGCGCGCATCGGGGATGACGGAGGGGAGGGTGCCGTCCAGCGCCCGCGAGCAGTACGAGATCGGCCAGGGGATGACGGACCCTTCGCTGATCCCGAACGGACCCGGATCGCCGTCCACCGCGTGGAGGATCTGATCGCTCCCGGTGCGCTCGGCGAGCCACACCACGTCCATGGCCAGGGCGTTACGCGCCACCTTTAAATAGCGTCTTGCAATCGCCTGTACCGCGCTGTTCTGCATCATCCTTTTGAGCCCCCTGCTGGTCCCGCGCCGCCATCGCGGAACGCGGACAAACGCAAGAGCGGAGCCGGGCGGGCCCTCACCCCCGGCTCGTTACACTCGCCTGCCGTCCGGTGGGATTTGTCCCGCGCAGAGTGCCCCCTCCCCCCGACCCGCGCCGCGCCCGCCACCCGTCCGCGCACACCGAGATCCGTAGCGGCAGCCCACCCTCGCCCCCATTCCGACCCTCGCATCGAAATCCGACCCTCGTAGGGGCCGCCCCACGTGGCTGCCCGTGCCTTCCGCCGCTCCGCCCTCCGCCTCCTGCGCACCGATGCACGCCACCGCCCCTCCCCCAGGCTGTTTTGGGGGAGGGGCCGCGAGGAACGAGCGGGGGAGGGGGGGGGGGGGGGGGGGGGGGGGGGGGCG
>DASVTZ010000141.1 GCA_036387335.1 Longimicrobium sp. | reverse complement strand
CCCGCCGCATCCAGGAAGGCCGAAAGGAGCGGGACGCGCTCCTTCAGGTGGAACGCCATCAGCAGGTCGACGATGATGTCCTCGCTGAGCGGCGCCCGCAGCGTGGCTTCGGCGATCTGCGGGACGCCCCAGCTCTGCGCCGTCGCGGCGCGCACCTTCAGCACCTGCGCCAGGTGTCCGCGCAGCGCCTGGGTGAAGCCTGCGCCGCGGTCCGGTCCCGACGCCGCGCGGATGGCGAGGACGCGCTCTTCGGGGGTCATCGCGCGCCAGATCTTGCGGAGCCGCCGGGTGCGCTCCGTGACCGCGGCGGGCGGGGTGAAGCGAGGTGCGCTCATTGGGCGATCTTCTTAGTAAGTGGGGTTGAAGTGACCGGACAGGCTACAACCCCGGCCCGGCAGGCGCAATCGTGAGGCGCCCGCGTCAAACTGGAGCATCGTGGTGCGTTACAGACGTTCGCGGTGGCGCGGACGGTGCAGCGCCTCCCCATCCGTGGCCGTAACGCCCCCTGGCCGGAGCTTCCCTGGATGCGATCCCTCACCGCTGCACTGGCGCTCCTCGCGCTCGCGGCGCCCCTGCAGGCGCAGCGCTCACCCCTGCGCGCCATACCGGACGCGCCACGCGTCACCGCGCGCCAGCAGCGCGCCGACTCCATCCGGGCGCTCCGGCTGGCCCGCGGCGCGCAGGCCGAGTTCGAGCGCATGCGAGCCCGGCACCTTCCCTGGACCAACCAGCGCTCATCCGGCGCCGGGCGGTGCGACGAGGTGATCGGGCGCTTCTGCCTCTGGTACGACGAACCGGAGACGGAGTGGACGCCGCCGCCCGAGCCGGAAGGGCTGGTACGCGCGCGCACCCGTGCCCTGGCGCGCCTGGCCGAAGCCGCCCGCCGCGCTCCCGGCGACGAGTGGATCGCGGGGCAGCGGGTGCGCTACCTGGTGGAGGCCGGGAAGAAGCAGGAAGCCCGCGACGCCGCCCGCGCATGCCGCGCCGCCGGCTGGTGGTGCCGCGCGCTCGAAGGATACGCCGCGCACGCCGCCGACGCCTACGCCTACGCCGACAGCGCGTTCGGCGCCGCGCTGGCCGCGATGCCGCAGCGCGAGCGGCGCGAGTGGCTGGACCTGGAGCCGATCCTGGAGGCGGACGACACCCGCGCGCTCCGGCGCATGGACCCCGCCGCCCGCGACGCCGCCACGCGGCGCCTCTGGTGGCTCGCCGACCCGCTCTGGATGGAGCCGGGGAACGACCGCAAGACGGAGCACTTCGCCCGCCTGGTGCACGACCGCCTGCAGGACCGCGCCCGCACCACCGAGGGCCTCGCCTGGGGCGACGACCTGCGCGAGATCGTGCTGCGCTTCGGGATGCCGACCGGGTACGAAAAGATTCGCCCCGAGATGTGGCAGTCCTCCACCACAGGCGGGATGGTGGTGCACTATGCCTCTCACGGGCGCGAGTTCCTCCCCCGGCTGGACGAGAAGCAGCCCTTCGGCGCCACCCCGCCTGACGGCGAGCGGCTGCTGAGCAACCGGGCGCGCTCCAGCTACGCCCCGCGCGGCATCTCGCGCCTCGACACGCTGGCGCACCAGGTGGCCGTCTTCCGCCGCGGCGACTCGGCGGTCGTGATCGCCGGGCTGGCGCTCGCGAAGGACAGCCTGCCGCCGTCGCCGCGCACCGAGGCCGGCATCGTCCTGGCCGAGAGCGACAGCGCGCCCGTGTGGATGAGCACGGCGCAGGTGGCCGGCTCCACCGCCGTTCTGCGCGTGACTGCCCCGCCGCGCACGGCCATGTTCAGCCTGGAGGCCCGCGAGCTGGCCAGCCGCCGCGCTGGCCGCGCCCGCTATTCGCTCCCCCTGGACCGTCCGCGGGCGGGCGGCGTGTCGCTCTCCGACGTGCTCCTGCTGGCGGACCCCATGGCGCATCCCGAGACGCTGGACGAGGCCGCGCCGCTGGTACGCCCCGGCACGCGTTTCCGGGCGGGAGACCGGGTGGGGCTCTTCTGGGAGGTGTATCGCGACGCGCCCACGGCGGACACGCTGCGCGTTTCGCTGGCGCTGGCCCGCCGCGCGCCGGGCGGCGTGCGCCGCATCGCGGAGCGGATCGGTCTGGCCCCCACCGCCGCCCCCGTCCGCATGCGCTGGACGGAGGAGTCGGGCGGCGCCGCGCTCCTCCCCCGCTCTACCACGGTCGCCCTCCCCCAGCGCCTCCCCCCGGGCGAGTACCTGCTGGAGGTGACCGTGCACCCCGCCGCGGGGCCGCCGGTCACGGCGACGCGGGCGTTGACGGTCGAGCGGTGAGGGCATCGCAGGGCCCGCGTAGATCGTTGTGCGGCGCGGGGTTCGGCGCGGGGGCGGGCACGGGCAGCCACGTGGGGCGGCCCCTACGGGGATGGTGCACGGGGGGCGGGGATTGGGGTGGGGGCGAGGGTGGGCAGACACGCAGGTCTGCCCCTACGGGTTTGGGTGCATCGGGCGGGGAGCGGGGCGGGGGCGAGGGCGTCCAGATCGATGCATTTCGGACGCCGAAGGTCTC
>DASVTZ010000140.1 GCA_036387335.1 Longimicrobium sp. | reverse complement strand
GGAGCCCCGCCGCGCTTCCCGCGCACGCCTTCATCGGGCCAAACCGTGGCGGGGCGCGCAAGGTATTTATCAGCAACGTTTTACGTAAACATCCGGCTCTTGACGAACCGGCTCCCCTCCGTTAAACTGAGCCTTGTTCAGTAGCAGATAGCGCGCTGAGCATCCTACCCGAAGTCGCCGGTACCCGCCGGCTGAATCCCCCCCTGTTTTCGAGAGATCCCATGAAGCGTGCTGCGCCTTTCCTCCTTGCCGGTCTTTTCGGTCTGGGTGCCTGTTCCGATCTGAACCCCGTGGACTCGGCGCGTGACGCGCTCGCGCCGGGCGGGATCAAGCTCAACGAGACCGCCGCCGACGCGCACGACATCGTGCCGGGGCAGATCATCGTCCGCTTCCGTCCGGGCGCGGCCCGCTCGGAGATCGCGGAGCAGCACCGCGCGCACAAGAAGGCGGACATGCTGCTGGAGCGCACCGAGATCATGGAAGTGCCGGTGGGGCAGGAGGCGGAGATCGCCGCCCAGCTCTCGAGGAACCCGAACGTGGAGTTCGCCGAGACCGACCGGATCATGCGCATCGGGCCGTGCGAGGTTTCGACCTCCTGCACGCTGCCGGACGGGCAGTTCTTCGGCTACAAGTGGGACCTGCACAACACCGGCACGGTGCTGACGCAGGCGAGCACCAAGGCGGACGCGGACATGGACTGGGCGGAGACCTTCGACTACCTGGGCGGCAACAGCTTCGCCGGCTCCGCGGTCATCGGCGTGCTGGATACGGGCATCCGCGCCACGCACTCGCAGTTCGCGGGCAAGATCCTGGGCGGGCGCCGGTTCCTGAACGACGGCGTGGCTGTCACGAACTACAACGACGACCACAGCCACGGCACGCACGTGGCCGGGATCGCCGCCGGCATCGGCACCTCGGCGGTACCGGGCGTGGCGTACGGCAAGAACATCAAGCTCCTCGTGGGCAAGGTGTGCAACTCCGCGGGTACCTGCCCCAGCTCGGCGACGGCGGACGGCATCGTGTGGATGGCCGACAACGGCGCCAACGTCATCAACATGAGCCTGGGCAGCTTCGGCGGTAACCCGGACGGCTCCGGCTCCGCCGCGCAGCTCGCCGCCCTGCGCTACGCCGCCAGCAAGAACGTGCTTCCGGTGTGCGCCACGGGCAACGACGACGCCAAGGCGGGCAACGGCTACACGGGCGGCGTGGGCTACCCGGCCCGCTTCGACGAGTGCATGGCGGTGGGCGCCACCAACTGGGGCGACACCAAGGCGAGCTACTCCAACTACGGCCCGCAGATCGAGATCTCGGCGCCAGGCGGCGACGGCAATCCGCTGAACACGGGGAACAGCTTGATCCTGGCCGCGAGCAACTCCGGCGATGGTTCGTTCGGATTCAAGGCCGGCACGTCGATGGCCACCCCGCAGGTCGCCGGCCTCGCCGCGCTGCTGTGGGCGACGGGCACCCGCGACGCGAACGCCATCCGCCAGCGCCTGAAGGAGACCGCCGACGACATCGAGGCTCCGGGCTGGGACAACCGGACGGGCGCCGGCCGCATCAACGCCTACCGCGCCATCACGGGGCAGAACCCGAACGCCGCGCCGGTGGCGAAGCCGGTGAACGCTTCGACGGGCAACAAGGGCGTCGCGATGGCGTTCGACGGCACCGCGTCGTTCGACCCGAACGGCAAGGCGATCAAGAGCTACGCGTGGAACTTCGGCGACGCGGCCTCGGCTTCGAACACCGCCACCACGGCGCAGGCGAGCCACACCTACATGCGCGCCGGCAGCTACAGCGTGTCGCTGACGGTGGTCGACGCCGCGAACCTCTCGAGCACCACCACGAGCACGGTGGTGATCGCGAACATCGCCCCCGCCATCTCGTCATTCTCCGGCGCGACGCTCCTGCCGGGTGAGAGCTACGCCGCCGCCGGCTCCTTTGCCGACGCGGACCCCGACCAGTGGTCGGCCACCGTGAACTACGGCGACGGCAGCGGGCTGAACCCGCTGGCGCTGAACGGCCAGAGCTTCTCGCTGAGCCACACCTACACGGCCGCCGGCACCCACACGGTCAGCGTGACGGTGCAGGACAACGACGGCGGCTCGGGCAACGGCACGGCGACGGTTACGGTGCTGACGGCGCAGCAGGCGATCTCCGCCACGCTTCTCAGCGCGGTAGCCGGCCTTGACCAGGCGGCCTCGTTCTCCGCACCGCTGCGGAACGCGCAGGCTTCGCTGGATCGCGGCAACCTGGCCGCCGCCAACGGCCAGATGCGCGCCTTCCTGAACCACGTGGACGCGACGGTGCGCAGCGGCCAGCTCCCGGCCTCGACCGGCGCCGAGCTGACCGCGGCCGCCAACCGCATCCTGACCAGCATGAACCGCTAGTCTCGACGTAAAGGCGGGGGCACGCGCCCCCGCCCTTGCACGACGACATCAGCCGCCCCTTCTCCAGATGCATGGAGAGGGGGCGGCTGCGTGGTGGCCCCACCCCCAGCGTCGCTCCGCGACGCATCCCCCTCCCCCAAAACTGCCTGAGGAGGGGGTGGCTTTGCATAGATCTGCGCGCGTTGCTCTGCTACCCAGACCGCTTCAGCGGTCTTCGC
Organism: Longimicrobium sp.; assembly: GCA_036387335.1. Taxonomy (NCBI): domain Bacteria; kingdom Pseudomonadati; phylum Gemmatimonadota; class Longimicrobiia; order Longimicrobiales; family Longimicrobiaceae; genus Longimicrobium; species Longimicrobium sp. Next base: position 51,328 of record DASVTZ010000140.1, on the reverse strand, counting down.
GTGGTTCCAGCCGGGGGATTTATCCCCCGGTGCCGTTGCGGCGCCGGCGATGGCGCCCAACCCCCCCTCACCCCCCGCGCGTGGCGGGCCGCTCCCAGTCGCGCAGGTGGTTCAGGAGGTAGTCGATCCCGAACACGTGGCGGCGGTGGTCGCCGTCGCCGCGGAAGACGACGGCGCTCCAGCCGCGCATCCCCGTGGGCGTGTAGTGGCGGCCGTGCATGGTCAGCTTCTGGCCGGAGATCGCCTTGATCAGCACCTGCTCGTAGCGGCTCCGCGACAGCTCGCGCTCGGGGAACAGGTTGTCCCAGGTGCACAGGCGCCCCACGTCGCCGTACTCCTCCGGCCTGTCGTCCAGGTCCAGCAGCGAAGGCGCGCGGCCCCGCATCACCGAGCCGATCAGGCGGAAGGTGAACGGGTCCGAGATCCGCCGGATCGGATGCCAGAAGTGCTTTACCGTGAGCCCCGCGATCGCGCGCAGGCTCAGCTTCCGCCCGTCGCGCGAGCTCCAGATGGGCGCGTCCACGTCCGCCTGGAAGGGGTTCATCGGGAAGGTGTCGTAGCGCGCCAGCCACCCCTTCCGCGAGGTGTGCGGCATGGGACGGTAGCCGCTGATCACGGGAAGGCTCATCCGCTCCAGCATGTCCAGCTCGAACGACGGCCAGGTCATCACCTCGCGCACGATGCCGGCGATCAGCGTCCCCGTGGCGATCATCAGCGACGCGCTGGGGGTGAAGTCGGCCGTGATCTCGATGCGGTCGCCGCGCGGGCGCACGCCCACGCCCGTGGAGCGGCGGTTGGCGGCCAGCATCATCACGGGCGCGGGGAGGATGTACGACAGGAGGAGCGCCAGCTTGTGCACCGTGCGGCTACGCCCCTGCTCGGCGCGCGGCAGCTCGAACGAGACGTTGTAGTGCGTGCTGAACCCCACCAGCTTCACCTCGCGCTGCTCGCGCCGCTCCCACGCGTCCAGCTCGCCGCGCAGGTAGAGGATGCTCTCCCACAGCGACCGCCCGGCGCGCGCCGCGCACCCGCGCTCGATCTCGATGACCGGGGTCGCTACCTCGATGACTCCCGTGTCGAAGTACACCGCGCCTCCGGTGGGGAGGTGGTACGAGGTGCCGACGCGGTGCATCAGGTTGCCGCGCACGAAGGCCCGCGGGTCGCCGAACACGTCTTCCGGGCGCACCTGCTCGCCGTCCACCAGCACCGAGAACTCCGCCTCCATCCCGATCGCGGCAAGCTCCAGGCGGTCCGTACCGGCAGCGCCCTTGGCCGACGTCCCGGCGCCTTTCTTGTTGTCAGTCGTCATCGCGCCCCAACCTCGGCAATTTCCGCGTCATGGCCGGGCACCGGCCCGGCTTCCTCCTCCCCCGGCGCGTCCGAGGGAACCACCACCGTGTAGCCCAGGTCCAGGTGCAGCTGGTCGTCCGTCTCGCCAACCCCGTGCCCCCACGGCAGGGCGCGTATCCCCGGGAGCACCTTTTCCGCGATCTTCCCGTAGCGGGTGATCGTCTTGTCGTCGTCCAGCCAGTCGTCGCCGATGCGGTAGATGTTGGCCGCCGTCCCCCACAGGTGCGGCGACGCGTGGCCGGAAAAGCGGTGCGCCGGCGATCGGTACCCGCCGTTGGCCGCCACGTGCACGTACGTCCCCACCTCCTGGCGGAAGAGCTCCAGGTACGCGGCCAGAAGCGACACGGCGCACGGAATGTAGCGGGGCCACGAAGCGCGCAGCAGCTCCGTCTCCCGCACGTCCACGTTGATGAACTCCCAGAGCTGGAAGTGCGGCGCGAGCTGCGTGTCCAGCGCCACGTCCCACGATGGGATCTCGTAGAAGAAGCGCGGCAGCCGCCGCACGCGCCGCGACCGGTCGCGCATCAGCTCGCCGGGGCGCAGCACGGCGCGGTACTCCGCGCCCAGCGTCGTCCCGTCCACCATCTTGAGCACCGTCGCGTCAGGCATTCTTCTTCCCCGCGGCGGTCAGGTGGTTGTACACGGCGCGCGAGATGCGGGCGATGGTGTCGTGCCGCCCGCTGGAGCCCGGCTCCCACTCGGTAAGCACGGTGATCGCGTACGGCTTGCGGCCGGGGAGGTAGACGATGGCCGCGTCGTGCGCCACCGTGGAGATCTCCCCCGTCTTGTTGGCCACCTTGGCCCCGTCCGGCACTCCCGCGGGAATCCCGCTGCGGAACTCCTGCTCGTGCATGATCTCCAGCATCCGCGCGGAGGCCTCCACCGAGAAGGCGGTCCCCTCCTCGATGTGGCGCAGCGTCTTCACCATTCCGCGCGCGGTCACCCGGTTGCTGATCCCGGCGTCGAAGGCGTCGTTGTCCTCCACGCCGCGTTCCAGCTGCACCCCGTCGATCTCCAGCTCCTTGACCGAGGCGCGCAGGTCGTCCAGCCCCACCAGGTCCACCAGCAGGTTGGTGGCGAGGTTGCTGCTGGTGACGATCATGTGGAAGCACAGCTCGTCCACCTTGAGCGTGCGCCCTAGGTGCTGGGGGACGACGGCGTTGGCGTCGCGCGCGGCCTCCACGCGAAAGGGCTGGCGGTTGGCCACGCTCAGGAAGCGGTTCCGCACGTGCACCCGGCTTTCGCGCGCGAGCCGGCCGCGGTGGATGGCGCCGAACACCCCCACCAGGATCGGCACCTTGATGGTGCTGGCCGCGTGGAACCACTCGTCGCCCTGGTAGTCCCACCAGCCGCGGGTGTGGTAGTCGAACATGCAGCACGCCACCCGCTCGGCGCCCGCGTCCCTGCCAATCTGCTCGACCCGCGCCTTCAGGTCGTCCGGGTCTGACGTCTCTGCCATGGCTATGGTTGGGGTGTTCCTCGTGCGCCGGAGATCCGTTTGCCGCATGGGGACGGCGCCCGGCGCGCAACCCGCGCGGCAACGCAGGACTCGCGCCAGCGCCGGGGCAGGGGGCGCGGGGCACGCGAGGGCGCGTCGGAAGGCTGGCACGGAAACATTGACTTGAAACGCACGGGAGCGTAACCTTTCCGCAGCCGACAAGAGCACCCCGGTCGTGAGGCCGGTCCGCAAAGCCAGGGGTCTCCCGCGTGGAGACGGCCCAGCCGCCGAAGCCCGCCAGACGCCGCCCCTATCGCGCCCCGTCGCTTCGGACCCGTGTGCCCTCCCGGCACCCGCCCCGGAGCACGGGGCTTCGTCTTTCCCCTGACGTCTTCTCCCCACCGCCAGCCAGCACCTTGATGCCGCGCCACCCTCTATTCCGAAGATTCGCGCTCGCGTCCATCCTGTTGATCACGGCGTGCGTGGACCAGCCGACCGCCCCCACGGGATCCGCTCCGCTCTCTGGTGGACGGCCCATGGCTGCCGCGTCCGCGTCGTTTTCGGCCACGCACACGATCTCCGTGCCGGGGAGCACGCTGCAGGAGTTCGGCGAGGTCCGCCTGGCGCCCACAGGCATCGTGATCCCGCGCGACATGTGGGTGCGCGTGCGGGTGAGCGGCAGCGTGCGGATAGACGCCGATCCCGAGTGGGTGCGCCGCTTCTGCAACCCCGGCCCGCCGTCCGAGTGCCCGCCCCCGTACGACGGCGCCTCCGCGGGCCCGCTCGGGGTGAACGACGGGCTGGAGGTACAGGTGGCGATGAACAACGCCTATTTCCTGTGGCGTCCCCGCGCATCCGGCGGCGACGGTGCGGAGGACATCATGTGGGTCAGCGCGGGAACGAGCGTGCTCGCGGGCCGTGCCGGGCTTTGGGAGTTCGGCGATTGCTGGTCGTGCACGCACGAGCCCGGCCGCGCGGGACGCTACCGCCTCACCGGCACGCAGACCCTTACGGTCGAAGAGATCAACCCGCTTTCCGTCCGCGCAGACCGCACCGAGACCGATCCCGGCGAACCGGTGGGCTTCACCGCCCGCGCGGACGAGGAGATGCGCAACCTGGAATGGGCCTTCGTCGCCGGCGACACCCTCCCGGAGAGCGGACCGGCCGCGGCGCTCGCACGCGCCGGTGGAGCATCGTTCTCCATCTCGGCAGCGGCCGCGCCGGCGGCGGACTGGGACGCGCTCGCGAGCTGTCGGCGCAAAGAGGCGTGCACCACCCGCGTCGCGGTGAGCGGGCGCATGTGGGTGCGCGGACACATCGAGGACCAGATCGTCTTCGCCAAGAGCGAGATCGTGCGTGTCCAACCCGTTCGCCTGAAGCTGGGCTGTACTCCCAACCCGGTCACGCGCGGCCAGTCCATCACCTGCACCGCCAGCAAAGACCCCGCGAGCGCCCCCGGCGAGCTCAAGATCACCGGCTGGAGCTTTGAGGGGAAAGCACGCACGGATGGTGATGTGACGTCGACCACGTGGGCGGGCGTCATGGCTAAAGGTGGACGAATAGAGGTCGCAGGTACGATTGGGGAGCTCGCGTTGCGGCCAGCGGCTGCCCGAATCGAAGTCGATGCTCGCGTCTGGCACGATCCGGTTCCGCCCGCGCAGCTCAGAAAGGTCGGATGCTCTCTTCCTCTTACGGACGAGTGCCCTCTCGGCTCACCTCCGGTGTACGATCGGGATCTCGGACAAACGAAGCTGTACCCGGAGTCAGGTTTGGCGATTCCGTACGCGGAGATCGAGTCAGGGCCGAATACAGGCTGGTCGTACGTTAGCGGGAGCGATGCTCCGATCCGCTTTGCTGCGCTCGTTGTCTTTCTGAACGAGCAGCTGTACGACCGTCGCAGCGATCTGTACCGCAGATCGAATTGCCGCCCATCGGATCTCGCTTCGGCGGTCGAGGTGCACGAGGGAAGCCATGCTGATCACGCTCAGCGTTTAGCGGAGAGGGGTTACGTCAACATGCATTTCGAATCGCTCGTCCGCTTCGCTCCAAAGGAGCGCTTCCGGGAGGAGTTGACAAGATTGGTTGTGCGCAACCTCCGCAAATGGATCGGAGAGATGGTAGATGATGATCACAGCACGATTGGTTACCTGGATCCTGGGTGCGAAACCGGTTTGCGGCGCAATCCAAGGTGATGAAGAATTCCAAAACATCGACATCGAGGGGGCACGGATGTACAGATCGACTCTTGTCGTTCTAGCGGTGTGCTTGTGTACGGCCATTTCGCAGAGCTTGGCGGGTCAGGTCGACCCTGATTCCATCAAGCATCGGAACGACTGCCGGTTGGCGAGTCAGGTACTTACCCTCGGGCAGCCTGCCACCCGGGAGGGGTGGGCGTTGAACATCATCGTCTCGTGCGGCAACGAGGGTGGGGTAGCACTGTCTCGCACGCTCGAGCGGTATCAGCGGTCGCTGAATCCTTCGGTGATGGAGCCGATCGTCTGGGCGGCGACAAGGTTGCGTGACGCCTCTGTATACGAGACTGCGCTTGCGATGACCTCCGATCCGACCGCGAGCATCGCCGCGAGAGTTCAGGCCATCCGAATCCTCTCTGCGCAACTCGACCCCCAGGGGGGCGGTGCTTCGGCCAGTTACGACTATTACGCAATGTCCAGAACAACCGAGAAAGGGGTCGGCATTGACGGGCTGATTGCGACTGCCGATGACCCGATTTTCACGGGGCGCGCGCTCCCGAGCGACGCGCTGAGCAGAGCTGAACACCGTATGCGTCGCGTAGCGGGTGATCCCCACACGCCTCAACCGATACGCAACGCAGCAGCAACGCTGCTCGAGGAGATCGGAGGCTATAAGATCTGTGTGGGTGTGACTGCTGCAGAATGTCGGCGCCTGTTGGAGGCGGTGACCGAGTCCGCCGCGCAATGAGTACGGAATCGGTACCCGTGCAGTAAAACAGAAGCGGGACCGGCGACGATCGCCGGCCCCGCTGCTTGTTCCAAGCCCACCGCCCGCCCTACACCCCCGCCGTCTCCGCCATCCGCGCGGGGTAGTGCGAGTCCACGTAGTCGTCCAGGATGCGCTTGAACTCTTCGGCGATGTGGTCGCCGCGGAGGGTGACGGTGTGCTCGCCGTCGACGTAGACGGGGGCCTTGGGCTCCTCAAAGGTGCCGGGGAGGGAGATGCCGAGGTTGGCGTGCTTCGACTCGCCGGGGCCGTTCACGACGCACCCCATCACCGCCACCTTCATCTCCTCCACGCCGGGGTGCGTGTCGCGCCAGACGGGCATCTGGTCGCGCAGGTAGCCCTGGATGTCCTCGGCCAGCTTCTGGAAGTAGGTGGAGGTGGTGCGCCCGCAGCCGGGGCAGCTCGTGACCTGCGGGGTGAAGGAGCGCAGCTCCAGCGACTGCAGGATCTGCTGCGCCACGTGCACCTCCTCCGTGCGGTCGCCGCCCGGCTTGGGGGTCAGCGACACGCGGATGGTGTCGCCGATCCCCTCCTGCAGCAGGATGCTGAGGCCGGCCGCGGAGGCCACGATCCCCTTGGTGCCCATCCCGGCCTCGGTGAGCCCCAGGTGCAGCGGGTAGTCGCTGAGCGGGGCGAGCATCCGGTAGACCGCCACCAGGTCCTGCACCCCGCTCACCTTGGCGGAGAGGAGGATGCGGTCGTGCGGCAGGCCAAGGCGCTCGGCGGTGGCGGCGGAGCGCATGGCGCTCTCCACCATCGCCTCCATCATCACCGTCTTGGCGTCCTTGCGCGCGTGCTCCGGGCGGGTGGCGTTGAGGTCCATCAACTCGGTGAGGAGCGCCTGGTCCAGCGATCCCCAGTTGACGCCGATGCGCACCGGCTTGCCGAACTCGATGGCGCGCTCCACGATGGCCGCGAAGTTCTCGTCGTGGCGCTTGGCCCCGACGTTCCCCGGGTTGATGCGGTACTTGCTGAGCGCGCGGGCGCAGTCCTCGTACTTGTGGAGGAGGATGTGCCCGTTGTAGTGGAAGTCGCCCACGATGGGGACTTCGACGCCGCGCATGCGCAGGAACTCGACGATGTGCGGGACGGCGGCGGCGGACTCCTCGTTGTTGACGGTCACCCGCACGATCTGGCTCCCCGCGCGCCAGAGCGCGGCCACCTGCCGCACCGTTCCCTCGATGTCGGCCGTGTCCGTGTTGGTCATCGACTGCACCACCACCGGGTGCGCGCTTCCCACGAGCACGCCGCCCACGTCTGCGGTGACGGTCGGTCTGCGCCTGTATGCCATCATCGGGTCTTGAGAGATCGGCTGAGTGTGCCTTCCGAAACGCTCTAAATCTAACGCTCCGGGGTGGTTGGGGGAATGCGTGCGCCGCCCGCCGCCCACGTCGTGAACCGGCGGGCGGAGAGCGGCGCGGGGATCGTGCGACGAAAGCCCGGCTATTCCTGGCGCAGCGACTGGGCCGGCTCGATGCGGGTGACCCGGCGGGCGGGAAGGTAGCAAGCCGCCAGCGCGACCAGCGCCAGGCTGCACGAAGCGGCGGCGAGGGCCAGTGGATCGGAGGGCGAGACGCCCACCAGCACGCCGCGGATCGCGCGTCCCATCAGGTAGACGCCGGGAAGCCCGATCAGCACTCCGAGCCCGATGAGCACCGCCCCTTCGCGAAGCACCATCCCGACTACCCTCCCGTGGTCGGCGCCCAGCGCCAGCCGCACGGCCAGCTCGTGGCGGCGCCGGCTGACGGAGCCCGCCACGACGCCGAACAGCCCGATCGCGGCCAGCAGAAGCGCCCCCAGCGAGAAGCCGCCGATCAGCACGGCCCCGATCCGCTGCTGCCGGAGCGCGTCGCCCACCCGCTCGTCCATCGTCCGGAAGTCGGAGAGCGCGAGTGCCGGGTCCACGCGGGCCACCGCGGCGCGCACGTCAGGGGCAAGGCTCGCCACGTCACGGTCCGTGCGCACGGCGAAGTAGAGCGCCCGCTCCGGGTACTCCTCGTCGCGCCAGTACACCTGTGGGCGCCCGTCCTGGTGCACGTCGTACAGCCGCGCGTGATTCACCACGCCCACCACCCGCGCGGAGTCGTTCATCATGTGGAGCGTGGCCCCGACGGCGTCGCGGCCGGGGAAGAAGCGCTCGGCGAGGATCCGGTCGATGATCACCTCGCGTACCCCCTTCAAGACCGACGGGGCGAACCCGCGCCCCGAGAGGAGGCGGATCCCCATCGCGTCGAAGTAGCTTCCGCGCGTAACCACGACGTCCACCATCGGCGCGTCGAGATCTTCCTTGCCCGTATTCCCCGGCGCGCCGGGAAATGCCACCGCCCTCTGATCCGCGCGGGCGGAGAGCGGGAGCGCGGACGCGGCGCCCACCGCCCTCACCCCCGGCAGCGCGGAGAGCTCCTGCTGGATGCGGGCGAACCCCGCGAAGATAGCGGTGCCCGTGTCGTACGCACCCCCGGGGAGCGGAACCTTGAAGGTGAGCACGCCCGACGGATCGAAGCCCGGATCGGCGCGCAGCAGCCGGTCGAAGCTCCGCGCCACCAGCCCGCCGGCGCTCAGCAGCACCAGGGAGAGCGCCACCTGGAGCACGACCATCCCTCGCCGCATGCGGCCGTGCCCGCCGCCGCCGCCGCGCACCGCCGCGTTCCGCATCAGCCCGGAAAGCTTCATCCGCGTGGTGGTCAGGGCGGGGAAGGCGCTGGCGGCGAGCCCCAGCCCCGCGCCCAGCAGCGTCACCGTCAGGCCGATGCGCCAGTCCACCCCGATCGACTCGCGCAGCGGCAAGTCGTCGGGGGCGAGCGCCACCAGCGCGCGGGTCCCCCACACCGCCGCCATGGCACCGCACGCACCCCCCAGCGCACCCAGGAGCCCGCCTTCCAGGAGCGTGGCGCGGGCGAGGGCCCCCGGCCGAGCGCCTAGCGCGCGGGAGATGGCGAACTCCCGCTCCCGCTGCGCCGTCCGCACCAGGAGGAGGGTTCCCACGTTCACTCCCAGCACCACCACCAGCAGCACGCCCGAAAGCGCCAGCGCGATCAGCGCCGGCCGCACGCGCGAGACCAGGTCGTCCTTGAGGCCGATGGCGTTCAGGCGGAGCCCTTCGCCCCCGAAATCGCGCCGGTCCACCACCGCTCCCGCTGCTTTCACCGCCGCCATCACCGTGGCGGGCGGCGTGCCGGGGCGGGCGCGGATCAGCCCCCCGTACTCACCCGCCTGGGGATCGGTGGAGGCGAGGTTGACGTCGAGAGCGGTGTAGGCGTCCGCCCGCTCCGGTGGGCCGGCTCCCGCGTGCCGCACGAAGCGGAAGCCGCGGTCCATCACGCCGATCACGCGATAGGGCTGGCCGTCCAGCCGGACTTCCTTTCCGATGACGCCCCGGTCGGCGCCGAACTGGTCGCGCCAGAGATCGTGACCGAGCACGATGGTCGCGGGTCTTCCCGGGCCGAACTCGTTGGACGCGAAGCCCCGTCCCAGCATGGGCCTTGCCCCCAGGAGCGGAAAGAGCCCGGGAGAGGACATGATGAGGGTGATCTCGCGCGGCTCGCCCCCTTTCACGCCGGTGAGCGTCGCTCGCGTCCGGTCCAGCGCCACCGCGCCCTCTACGATGCCCTTCGCCCTGGCGAGCTCCACGAGGTCGGTTCCGCCGAGCCATCCGCGGTTCAGCCCGATCCAGGTGTAGTCGCGCCACACCACGTACAGATCTTCCGCCTGGCGATAGGGGAGCGGCGCCAGGAGCACCCGGTTCACCACCGAGTAGACCGTGCCGAAGGCGCCCAGCCCCACCGCCAGCATCCCCACCATCGACAGCGCGAAGACCGGCGCGCGCGTCAGGCGCCGCACCACCAGCTGCGCGTCTCGGCCGAAGCTTCCGTTGCGCGGCACCCCACGCGCCGGGCGCACCTGCTCCGCGAGGCCGTTGCGGAGCGAATCCGCCAGGGCCCGCAGCCACACCCACACGAGCGCGCCCCTCCCCCCGTCGCGCAGTGCCGCGCGGCAGCGGTCGCGGTACGCCTCCACCACCGCGTCGCCCATCTCGTCGCGGAAGTCGGAGGGGTAGAGCCGCATCAGGAGCCGCACCCATGCGTCCGAGACCCTGAGCCAGCGCGTCTCGCTCATGTCGCCACCCCGTCCAGCAGCCCGCCGAGCCGGGCCGCGCGCATCAGCGCCGCCAGCCGCCTGGCCTCGGCACGGGCGACCTGGAGTCCCAGCTCGGTGATCCGGTAGTAGTTCCGCCGCTCGTCGGCCGCGTCCGGCGCTTCGCGCCGCTCGGACGGGACGATCATCCCCTGCTCCTGCATCCGCCGTAGCGCGCGGTACAGCGTCCCCACGTCCGGAACGATGATGGCGCCGCGCCCTTCCGCGTCCTGGATGATCCCGTAGCCGTGGCGCTCCCCCGCCGCCACGCTCAGCAGGATGTCGAACTCCACGGGCCGCAGCGGCAGAAACCGCTCGACGGGCCTTTGCCGGTCCATTCCCATGTACGGCCTCCGAATCGGTGAACGTCACATGCACGATGCATATATGCGTGGCGCATGTACCCGTGTCAAGGGAGCTCTGGACGCGGGGACAGGCGGTCTCTTGCGTGCAACCTTGTGCCCGTACGGCGTGCTGACCGGGCGTAATCGAACGTTTACCTGTCCGGCGGGGTCACCTCCCACACGCGGACGATGCTGTGCGCGCCGGTGGCGGGGTCGCTGATCTCGTCGCGGCGGTCGATCTCGGCGGTCCGCCAGCCGGCGGCGTACATGCGATTGCGGAACTCGGAGAGGTACACGCGCCCCGGATCGGCCACCAGCGCCCGCCCGCCGGGCGCCACCACGCGCGGAAGGAGCGCGGCGAGGATCTCCGCGTTGCGCATCTCGTACAGCACGTCGGCGGCGATCACCAGCGGGTAGCGCTCGTCATCGGGAGGCTTTCGCCAGTCGAGGAGGGCGGTGCGCAGCGGCCCGAGCCCGTTGCGCCGCGAGTTGACGGACGCGAAGCGGAGTGCGTCATCATACCAGTCCGTGGCCAGCACGTCGGCGCCCAGGTGCCGCAGGGCGAGCGCGGGGAGAGCGACGCCGCACCCCAGCTCCAGCGCGGCGGGCTCGGCGGGCGGCGCATCGAGCAGGTGCCGGGCGAGGATGCGCGCCGAGGGCCACAGGTCCGCCCAGTAGGGAAGACGCTCGTCGTCGTCGAAATCGTCCTCCACGATCAGCTCGTCCGCGGCGCGCGGCATGATGAGGTCCACGCGCCACCCCGCGTGCTCGAACGTCTCCTCGCGCACGGCGAAGCGGCGGCGCAGCTCGGCCTCGTTGGGCGACAACTGTTTCCTCCGCGATGCATGGCGAGCTTGCTCCCGCGCGGCGGCGGGGACTACCTTTCCGTTTCCGGGCCGGGAGCTTCGCGCCCCGGTGCCGCTCCGTCAACCCGCGAGAGATCCGGCATGGTCCAGCGGCGCTCCTTCGAAGGCCGGATCCGCCGAGCGCTGGTCCTCTTCTCCGTGCTCCCCTCGCTCGCGCTGCTGGCGGGCGGCACCTACGTCGTGCTGCGCACCGCCGCCCTCAGCGACTCGGTGGCGGCATGGGAGCGCGTGGGGGAGAGCGGCGGCTCGCTGATCCGCGCCGCGGAGGCTTCGCGCGACCCCGCGGTCGTCGCCGCGGCACGCACGCACCGCGCGGAGCTGGAGGCGTCGGTCACCAACGCGCGCCGCTGGGAGTGGGTGCTGCGCCGCGCGGTGGTGTGGATCGCGGTGGCCGGGGCTCTCGCGGGGCTGGTGCTGGCCGCCATGGCCGCGCGCGCGGCCCGGCGCATGGGGCGCCGCCTCTACCAGCCGGTGGAGGAGCTGGTGGGGTGGGCGGGGCTCGTCGCCTGCGGCCAGGCGCTCCCCGCCGACGACGAGGGGCGGCAGGGGAACGACGAGTTCGGAGTGCTGCGCGACGCCTTCCGCACCATGGCGCGCGAGCTGGACGAGGCCCGCGCCCGGGAGCTGGAGGCGGAGCGGATGCGGACCTGGGTGGCGATGGCGCGCCGCGTGGCGCACGAGCTCAAGAACCCGCTCACCCCCATCCGCTTCGCCCTGCGCACGCTGGAGCGCGGCGGCGCAGGCACCCCCGCCGAGCGCGAGGCGCTGGAGACGCTCGGCGAGGAGAGCGCGCGGCTGGAGGAGCTGGCCCGCTCCTTCGCCCAGTTCGGCCGCCTTCCCGAGGGGCCGCAGAGCGAGGTGGACCTGCGCGAGCTGCTGGAGTACCTCCTCCGCACCCACCTCCCCGCCGGCTCGGAGCCGCGGCTGCGCCTGCCGGTGGAGCTGCCGATGGTGCGCGGCCACTACGACGCCCTCAGCCGCGCCTTCGCCAACCTCCTCCTCAACGCCGGCGACGCGGTGGGCGCGGATGCGGCTCCCGGGTCGGTGCAGGTGGTGGCGCGCGCGGCCGAGGGGTGGGTGGAGGTGCGGGTGCTGGACGGCGGCCCCGGCATTCCGCCCGAGAACTTGGAGCGCATCTGGGAGCCTGACTTCACCACCAAGTCGCGCGGCACCGGGCTCGGCCTGGCGCTGGTGAAGCAGACGGTGCAGGCGCACGGCGGGCGCGTGGCCGCCCGCAACCGGCCGGAGGGCGGGGCGGAGTTCCGCGTCGTCCTTCCCCTGGCGCCCGACGCGGCGCTGGCGCACTCGGCGTGAGGAGACGATGACGCGCTTCATGAAGGAATCGCTGACCCGCGCCCTGTGCGCGGCTTTGTGGTGCATCCCCGGCGGGCTGTGGCTTGCCGCGCCGGCGGTGGCCGGGGAGCTGGACGACTCCTGGGTCATAGCCCTGCCGAACGACGGCCTCATCTGCGGGAACCGCGACCCGCTCGCCTACGAGCTGCGCCGCAGCCTGGCGCTGTCCGCGGCATTCGAGAGCGGCGAGTACACGGATTCGCTGGTCTCCATAGCAGCCAACCCCCGGATGAGCGCGAAGTCCCGCTCTCGCGCGCGTGAGCTGCTGGCCACCACGGGCCAGCCGCGCGCGCTGCGCTACCTCGCCGCGCATCCGCCCCCGCACGAGCTTCCGCCGATGGTCGTGCACCCGGCCCCCTGACCCCCGCCTCATGCAATCCGTCCTGATCGTAGACGACGAGCCCAACATCCGCCGGATGCTGGGCGCCCTGCTTCGCGCGGAGGGGTACGAGGTGCGCGAGGCGGGCTCGGGACGCAGCGCCCTGGCCGAGATCCGCAACGACGAGCCGGACGCCGTGGTGATGGACCTCTACATGCCCGACGCCACGGGGCTGGAGGTGCTTCCGGAGCTCAAAAAGGCCGCCCCCGACGTCCCGGTGCTCATGATGAGCGGCCGGGCCTCCCTTTCGGACGCGGTGAAGGCCACCAAGCTGGGCGCCTTTCACTTCGTGGAGAAGCCGCTCGCCCCGGAGGCCGTCCTCCTCTCGCTGCGCTCCGCCCTGGAGCTGCGCCACGCCAGGGCGACGAACCGCGCTCTCCGCGAAGAGCTCCGCTCGCGTGACGGGATGGTGGGGCGCGCTCCCGCCATCGAGCAGGTGCGCAGCGTCATCGAGCGCGTGGCGCCCACCGACGCGCGGGTGCTGATCACCGGCGAGAGCGGCACGGGAAAGGAGGTGGTGGCGAGCGCGGTGCACGAGCGCTCGGCGCGCCACACGGGGCCGCTGGTGCGCCTCAATTGCGCCGCCATCCCGCGCGACCTGGTGGAGAGCGAGATGTTCGGCCACGAAAAGGGCGCCTTCACCGGGGCCACGGAGCGGCGCCGTGGCCGCTTCGAGCTGGCGAGCGGGGGGACCCTCTTCCTGGACGAGATCGGCGACCTCAGCCTGGAGGCGCAGGCCAAGCTCCTCCGCGCCCTGGAAGGCGGCGAGGTGGAGCGGGTGGGCGGCCACGAGCCGATCAAGGTGGACGTGCGCATCCTGGCGGCCACCAACAAGGACCTGCGGGCGGAGGTGTCGGCGGGGCGCTTTCGGGAGGACCTCTTCTTCCGGCTGCACGTGATCCCCATCCACCTCCCCCCGCTGCGCGAACGGCGCGAGGACGTGCCGCTGCTGGCCGAGCACTTCCTCGCCCGCCACGCCGCCAACGGCCTGCGCCCGCCGCGCCTTCTTCCGGGCGCCATGGACGCGCTGGTGCGGCACCCGTGGCCCGGCAACGTGCGCGAGCTGGCGAACATCCTGGAGCGCCTCTCGATCCTCCACTCCGGCAGCGAGGTCGGCCCCGCCGAGATCCGCGTTCTCCTCGCGGGCGGCGCCCCCATCGCGGGCGATGCGGCCCCCGCCTACCTGGACGACGACGACCGCCCCCTCGCGGACCGCCTGGACGCCTACGAGCGCGACCTCCTGAACGGCGCCCTCGAGGCCGCCGCCGGCAGCGTCGCCGAAGCCGCCCGCCGCCTGCGCACGGACCGGGCGAATCTGTACCGGCGGATGCGGCGGTTGGGGATCGACCGATAAGTGCGTGAGTGCGTTAGTGCGTTAGTGCGTTAGTGCGTTAGTGCGTTAGTGCGTGACCGGAGGACAGTGGAGTTCAGGCACCCCTTTCATTGTCATCCTGAGTGAAGCGCTTCTCAGATCTCTCCCGTTGTGCGACCTTTGGCGCGTAGCGAAGGATCTACTGCGCGTGACGCGAGGCCTGCCGCTACCCACTGGCCTCCTGCCTCGCCGGCTAGATCCTTTGGTCGCCGCAGGGAGTAGTGCCTGCAATCGCCGACATCTCGTCCGGCGGCTCCCTCAGGATGACAAAAAGGGGTCGGGCGCACTCACGCACTCACGCACTAACGCACTTCAGTTCCTCGCGGAAGAGACACCTTCCCCTGCGTTCTGCGTCATTGTGACACACGTGCGGCGCGGGGTGAAATCGATAAGTGGCTGGGCACGAATGAGTTGCAAGGTTTCCGGCACGGGGCACGGCATCTGCTTTTGCGGAAGGTGCAAACGTGGGTCGTAGACCGGCCTTTTTCGATACTGGAGGTACCATGCGCAGCATCCTGGCGCTCGGCATTGCCGCGGCGCTGCTGGCCGCGATTCCCGCACGCGCGCAGCAAGACACCGTTCCGCAGGAGATCGCCGAAGCCCGCCTTCCGGCCGACGTCGCGGAACGGGTGACCGCCTTCTTCAACGACGCCCGCACCCTCCACTTCAACGGCCGCACCCGAATCCCGGTGGACGGGACGGTGTCGGGGCCCGTGGCGGTGCTCGACGGCCCGTTCTCCGTGGCGGGGCGTGTCGAGGGCGACGTGGTGGTCATCAACGGCGACCTGGAGTTCCTTCCCGGAGCCGTGGTCGCCGGGAGCGTGACCGTGGTCGGCGGCCGGATCACCGGCGCGGACAGCGCGCGCGTGCAGGGGGAGACGAACGCCTACTCCGCGCCGCTGGAGTACGTGAAGGAAGGCGAGCGCCTCGTCCTCCAGGAACCGGAGACGGTGGGCGACTCCACGGGCGAGGGCACGACGCTGCGCCCCCGCCGCGGCAGGACGCGCCTGGTGCTGGCCACCGAGGGGAGCTACAACCGCGTGGAGGGGCTTCCGATCACCTTCGGGCCGGTGGTGGAGACGCCGGGACGAAATCCGTTCCGGCTCCGCGCGCGCGGCATCTTTCGCACCGAAGCCGAGGGACCGTACGGCGCCGAGCGCTGGGGCGGCGACGTGCTGGCGGAGCAGTTCCTGGGCGGCACGGGCCTATTTCGCATCGGCGGCGGGGTGAGGTCGGTCGTGTCGCCCATCGAGGGGTGGCACCTCAGCAACGTGGAGAACAGCCTCTCCACCTTTGTGTTCCACCGCGACTACCGCGACTACTACGAGCGGCAGGGGTACAGCGTCTTCGCGGCGGTGGGCCCGCGGCGCTCCCCCTTCTCGGCCATGCTGGAGTATCGCGCCGAGCGCCACCTTCCGCTCGCCGCGGGCAACCCGTGGACGATCTTCAACAACAACGACTCCTGGCGGCTGCAGCCCTACTCCGCCCGCGGCGACCTCAACTCGATTCTCGCCAGCGTGAAGTGGGATGGGCGCAGCGACCCCGTCGACCCGTCCACCGGCTGGTACTTCGAGACGGAGCTGGAGCGCGCGGTCCGCAGCACCCTTCGCCAGCCCGAGCTCGTCTCCGTCGCCGTCGGCGGCGACGACCCCGTCGGCACCGTGCGGCCGGAGCGGCACTACGGGCTGTTCACGCACGGGCTGGTGGACCTGCGGCGCTACAACCGCATCAGCCCCACGGCCCGGCTCAACCTGCGCGCCATGGCCGCCGGCGGCATCGGCGACGAGTTCCTTCCGCCACAGCGGCAGCACGCGCTGGGCGGTGAGGCGTCGCTCCCCGGCTTCAACCTGCTCTCGCTGGACTGCGCCGCGCGTGGCGAGGTGGTGCGCGTGCCCTCCGACCCCACCCAGAACCCCGCGCCGCGCGCCTTCTACGGCGGCTACGGGTGCGACCGGGTGGTGCTGGTGCAGGCCGAGTACCGCGGCAACGTCGACCTCCACATCAACGTCGGCCGCCCGGACGGCGAGCGCGAGGACGACGGCGTGCGCCGCGTGAGCGCCGAGTGGGACGGCACGCTCGGGTGGAGCCTTTTCGCCGACGCGGCGAGCGGGTGGGGAAAGGCGCCGTGGGGCGGCGTGCAGCAGGACGCGTTCGACATCGGGGCCGGCGTCCTCCTGGGCCGGCTGGGCGTGTACGCGGCCGTGCCGGTCGCCAGCGACGGCCGCTTCGTGCGGGCGAGCCGCGGGCCCAACATCTTCGTCCGGCTGAACTCGCGCTTTTGACTTCGTTCCTCCGCCGGGTCCTTCCCGCGCTCCTCCTGATGCTGGGGGCGCTCGCGGATCCCGCACCGCTCCACGCGCAGCGGACGCTGGTGTTGGGCGTGGCGGGTCCGGCGCAGCAGTGGCGGCCCGTGGTGCGCGTGAACGGCGCCCTGCGCGACCGCGCCCTCCGCGACGCGCTCGCCTCGGGTCTCCCCATCCGCCTGCACCTGCGCGTGGAGCTCTGGCGCAAGGACGTGCTGGACCAGCTCGAAGGCGCGCAGGAGGTCTCGCTCGCCGTCCTCCGCAGCGCCCTCGACGAGGGCTACGTGCTGGAGGACGGCCGCGTGCAGCGCACCCTCCCCTCGATGGGCGCCGTGGAGGCCGCGCTGCAGGTGGCCTTCGCCCCCACGCTGCACCCGCGCAAGCGCGGCCGCTTCTACTACCTGGCCACCCTGGACGTCGAAACCCTCTCCCTCTCCGACCTGGACGACCTGCGCCGCTGGCTCCGCGGCGAAGCTCGCCCGGCCGTCGAGGGCGAGAAGCCCGTGGGTCGCGTGGTGCAGCGCGGGGTGCGCCGCATCTTCGTGCGCATGCTGGGGCTGCCGGCGCGGCAGTGGAGGGCGCGGAGCGGGGGGTTCGGGGTGTGAAGGGAGGCCCTCACCCCCGCTCGTTCCTCGCTGCCCCCTCTCCCGATAACAGGAGAGGGCTGCGCCCTCGCCGTTCTCGAGAGAGGGGGCGGAAATCCGGGCCCCCTCCCCCCGGCCCCCTCCCCCGCCTGCGGGGGCGCAGGGCGGGCGAGGGGGAGAACTACCCTGCGGCTCACGCGGATCTCGTACTGGCTGCGCTTAAACGCGCGCACACCAGACCGCTTCAGCGGTCTTCCCGTAGTTCCAGCCGGGGGCTTTAGCCCCCGGTGATCGCCCCCGGTGATCGCCCCCGGTGATCGCCCCCGGCCGGCCACGGCGTCCGCCCCCACACCAACCCCGCCCCGACAAGCCTGCGAAGGCAGGCTTCCCGCGGTTGTTGCAGCGGTTTCAACCGCCGGACCCTAGCCGCCCGAACAACGGGGCTCCCTCCATCCTCGGAAGGAGCCCCGCCGCCTTTCATCCGCCGTCGTTCATCAACCAGCCGCCTTCATCCAACCACCAACCCGCGCACCTCACACCGACGCGTACATCTCGATCGGCGGGCAGGAGCAGACCAGGTTGCGGTCGCCGGCGGCGTTGTTCACGCGGGCCACGTGCGGCCAGAACTTCCGCTCGCGGCTCCAGGGGGCGGGGAAGCCCGCCTGCTCGCGCGAGTAGGGGTGCGACCACTCGTCGGCCATCACCGCGCCCATGGTGTGCGGCGCGTTCTTGAGCGGGTTGTCGCGGCGGTCCGCGATGCCGAGCTCAACCGCGCGGATCTCCTCGCGGATGGAGATCATCGCCTCGCAGAAGCGGTCCAGCTCCGAAAGCGCCTCGCTCTCCGTGGGCTCGATCATCATCGTCCCGGCCACGGGGAAGGAGACGGTGGGGGCGTGGAAGCCGTAGTCCATCAGGCGCTTGGCCACGTCCTCCACCTCGATCCCCGCGCTCTGCTTGAGCTGGCGAAGATCCACGATGCACTCGTGCGCCACCGTCCCGTTGGCGCCGCGGTAGAGCACCGGGTAGTGCTCCTGCAGACGGTGCGCGATGTAGTTGGCGTTCAGGATCGCCACGCGCGTAGCCTGCGTCAGCCCCTCGGCGCCCATCAGGTTGATGTACATCCACGAGATGGGGAGGATGCTGGGGCTCCCCCACGGGCCCGCCGAGACCGCGCCGTGCTCGCGCCCGTCCACCGGGATCACGGGATGGCCGGGGAGGAAGGGGGCCAGGTGCTCCCCCACGCAGATCGGCCCCATCCCCGGGCCGCCGCCGCCGTGCGGGATGCAGAACGTCTTGTGCAGGTTCAGGTGGCACACGTCCGCGCCGAAGTCGCCCGGGCGGCAGAGGCCCACCTGCGCGTTCATGTTGGCGCCGTCCATGTAGACCTGCCCGCCGTGCCGGTGCACGATGTCGCATATCTCACGGATCTCCACCTCGAAGACGCCGTGCGTGGATGGGTAGGTCACCATGAGCGCCGCCAGGTTGTCCGCGTACTGCTCGGCCTTGGCGCGCAGGTCGTCCACGTCCACGTTGCCGCGCGCGTCGGTGCCGGTCACGACCACCTTCATCCCCGCCATGACCGCGCTGGCCGGGTTAGTGCCGTGCGCGGAGCCCGGGATCAGGCAGACGTTGCGGTGCGCCTCGCCGCGGGCCTCGTGGTACGCGCGGATGCAGAGGAGGCCGGCGTACTCGCCCTGGCTCCCCGCGTTGGGCTGCAGCGACACCGCCGCGAAGCCCGTGATCTCCGCCAGCTCCTCCTCGAGCTGCCGGAAGAGCTCGCGGTAGCCGATCGTCTGCTCGGCGGGGGCGAAGGGGTGGATACGGTTCACTTCCGGCCAGCTCACCGGGAACATCTCGGAGGTGGAGTTGAGCTTCATAGTGCACGACCCCAGCGGGATCATGGAGTGCGTCAGCGACAGGTCGCGCGACTCCAGCCGCCGGATGTAGCGCAGCATCTCCGTCTCGCTGCGGTAGCGGTTGAAGACCGGGTGCTCCAGGTACGGACTGGTGCGCGCCAGCGGCATCGTCTCATCCTCCAGCCCGTCCGCGATCTCACGGGCGGTGAAGGAGACCGGCGAGCCGCGGTTCAGGGAGATGAGGATCGTCTCCAGCTCCTCCTCGCCCGTCGTCTCGTCCAGCGCGATGCAGATGGAGGTCTCGCCGAAGGGGCGCAGGTTGATGGAGCGGTCGCGCGCGGCGGCCAGGATGGTCGACTGGCGCGAGCCCACCTCGATGCGCACCGTGTCGAAGAAGTTCTCGTGCACCACCTTGTAGCCCAGCCGGCGCGCGCCCTCGGCCACCACGCGGGCCAGCGAGTGCACGCGCGCGGCGATGGCGCGGATGCCCTCCGGGCCGTGGTAGACGGCGTACATTCCGGCCATCACCGCCAGCAGCACCTGCGCCGTGCAGATGTTGGAGGTGGCCTTTTCGCGGCGGATGTGCTGCTCGCGCGTCTGCAGCGCCATGCGCAGCGCGGGCTTCCCCTCCGCGTCCGTGGAGACGCCGATGATGCGGCCGGGGATCTGGCGCTTGAGCTCGTCGCGGCAGGCGAAGTAGCCCGCGTGCGGCCCGCCGAAGCCCAGCGGCACGCCGAAGCGCTGCGTAGTCCCCACCACCATGTCCGCGCCCCATTCCCCCGGCGGGGTGAGCAGCGCCAGCGCGAGAAGGTCGGCGGAGACGATGACGGCCGCGCCCTCCTCGCGGGCGCGCTGGACGAAGGCGCCGTAGTCGATCACGGCCCCGTCGGTCGCGGGGTACTGGAGGAGGAAGCCGAAGACGGGTGTCTTGAAGTCGAACTTCTCCGGGTCGCCCACCACCACATCGATGTCGCGGGCGGCGGCGCGGGTGCGGACCACGTCGACCGTCTGCGGGTGGCAGTGCTCGGAGACGAAGAAGGTGTTCCGCTCCGCGCTGCCGCCCATCCCGTACGCCATCGCCATCGCCTCGGCGGCGGCGGTGCCCTCGTCCAGCAGCGACGCGTTGGCGACGGGGAGGCCGGTCAGGTCCACCACCATTGTCTGGAAGTTGAGGAGCGCCTCCAGGCGGCCCTGCGCGATCTCGGCCTGGTACGGCGTGTACTGCGTGTACCAGCCCGGGTTCTCCAGGATGTTGCGCTGGATCACCGGCGGCACGATGCAGTCGTGGTACCCCATCCCCAGGAAGGAACGGAAGACCTTGTTGGCTGACATCATCTCCCGCAGCTCGGAGAGGAGCTCGTACTCGCTGCGCTCCGGCCCCAGCTTCAGGGGACGATCCAGGCGGATGGACGCCGGCACCGTGTCGTCGATCAGCGCGTCCAGCGACGGGTAGCCGAGCGTCTCCAGCATCTCCCCGATCTCGCCCTCGTCCGGGCCGATGTGGCGGCGGACGAAGGTGTCCGTGTGGGCAAAGACCGATCTATTCACGGTGCATCTCCAATTGGCGGCGTACTGTTGGGAAGGGCGAAAATTTAGCCCGGCCGTCAAGGCGCCGCAAACCGCGCCGCCCGTTTTCGTCACGCGGCGCGTAGCACGCGCGTTGTGAAGGCGTCCCGTACACCACACCCCGCCACAGGAGCCCCTCCATGCGCCGCGCCCTCCTTCTGCTGGCCGCGCTCCTCGCCGCCTCCCCCGCGGCCGCCACCCCGCCGGACGCCGAGACAGCGCGCATCCGGGCCCACCTCCTGGGCGCCGAGCGGGAGATGGAGTCGCACGACGTGTCGCGCCTCGCCGCGCCGCAGCGGGAGGCGCGCGGGCGTGCCCTGGCCGCGCTGCGCCGCTACCGCCTGGCGGGCCGCTTCCCGCACAACCACCGGGTTCCCGGCGCGCGCGTCCCCGTCTTCGTGGACGAGCACGGCACCCCGTGCGCCATGGCGTACCTGATCGCCGAGTCGGGGAACGTGGCGCTCGTACGGCGCATCGCCGCCACCCGCAACCTCGCCCTCATCCGCCAGCTCGCCGACGACCCGGAGCTGGTCGCCTGGTTGCGCGCCAACGGGATGACCGCCGCCGAGGCCGCCCGCGTGCAGCCGACGTACGGGCCGGACGATCCGGAACCGACCTCGGACGAGTTCATGTGGGCGTACCACGTCGCGACCGGCGCGTCGACGCTCTCCAACGCGGGCCTGATGTACATGAGTCTGCAGCGCGAGTCGCGCATGTGGAGCGGGCTGGCCATCGCGGGCGGCGCGCTCCAGACGGCGATCGGCATCGGCGGATTGGGCGAGGTATCGGCGCGGCCGTACGGCATCTTCAACACGGGCTTCGGCGCCGCGACGACGCTGATCGGCGCCTACACGCTCCTTCGCCCGGAGGCCGCACCCGCCCTCACCCGGAGCGTGCGCCTCGCCCCCGGCCACCACGCCCTCCTCGCCGCCGCCCCCCTCGCCACTTCGGACGGCGCCGTGGGCATGACCGCGACTCTGCGCTTCTGACAGCGCCAACTGCAATCTCACGCGGAGACGCGGAGACGCAGAGAGAAGAGAAAACAACAAAGAAACGGAGGCACAGAGGAAAACGCTCCTCTGTGCCTCCGTTGTCTCTGTGTGAGCCTTTCCTCTGCGGCTCCGCGTCTCCGCGTGAGCCCTGCCGTTAGGGCGCCCCGGACCGCGCCTGGAACACGAGCTCATTGAGGGGAACCGCCGCCGCGAACGGCTCGTACAGCGCCTCCGTCAGCCGCGCGTCCGCGATGCCAAAGCCGAACAGGGCGAGGGCCGCGCACTCGATCGCCGTGCCCAGGTCCTCGAGGGTGGCCTCGTCCAGAGCCCACGCATCGGCCCACGCGTCCGCGGCGTGGAGGGCGCGCTGGCAGGCGGGATCGTCCTCCGCGTCGGGGAAGATCTCGGTCACGCCGTGCGACACGAGCGACGCGGCCTCCTCGAAGAGCGGCGTGACGGCGATGTCGCGGAAGCGGGCGAGCACGCTGCGCCAGCCTTCGTCGCCCATGGTCTCCATGTGGCGGGCGAAGTGCGCCACCAGCCAGCGGTTGCGGTCCAGCATCACGGCGGGCGGGGGCGGCGCCTCGTCGCCCACGTGGCCACAACCGGCCAGGCCGTGCCACGCGTCGGCTAGCCAGTCCAGGAGCCGCTCCGCCGTCATCGTCTCGGGGGAGCGGTTCGGGCAGGTGGGGTCGTCGCAGTCGCACTCGGTCCCCTTGAGGAGGTCGAACGCGTTGCCGAAGCTCACCAGCGCCTTCCGCAGGTCGCTGATGGCACGGTTGCGGGCATCGGTCTCGGGGCGCCGGGCGGCACCGGGAAAGCTCATCATGGTTCACACACGGGTGGGGTGCGGCGGACGACGGCCCGCCGCGCACATTCCCCGGTACGTCGCAGAGCCGCCGGTGTTCCCCTGGGCACGCTTGCCGGGGCCGGGGAGGGCGCGTATCGTGTTCCCCCGGCCGGCAACCCTCCTTATTCCAGGCACGAGGAACGCGCGATGGCGAACGTCCCGCAGGATCTGCGATACACCGAGAAGCACGAGTACGTGAAGGCCGCGGGCGAGGGCGTGTACGCCGTGGGGATCACCGACTACGCGCAGGGCGAGCTGGGCGACATCGTCTTCGTGGAGCTCCCCGCCGCCGGAACGCGCCTCCAGGCGATGCAGACCTTCGGCACCATCGAGGCCGTCAAGGCCGTCTCCGACCTCTACTCCCCCATCTCGGGCGAGGTGGTGGAGTCGAACGGCGCCCTCGACGCCGACCCCGCCGCCGTGAACAACGACCCCTACGGCGCCGGCTGGATGATCAAGGTCCGCGCCGACGACCCGTCGGAGGTCGAGCGGCTGCTGGACGCGGCGGCGTACGAGAAGCTGATCGGATGAACGACAGTGCGTGAGTGCGTTAGTGCGTAAGTGCGTTTCGATCCAGCGCACTGACGCACTCACGCACTAACGCACTTCTTTTCCCCGGAGACTCGCATGGCTCGACTCACCTGGCACGGCCACTCCTGCTTCACCCTGGAGACCGGCGACGGCACGCGGATCATGTTCGATCCGTGGCTCGATCAGAACCCCGTGGCCGACATCAAGACGGACGCGGTGGAGCGGCTGGACTACATCCTGGTGTCGCACGGGCACTTCGACCACTTCGCCGACTGCGTGAAGCTGGCGAAGAAGACGGGAGCGACCGTCGTCTCCACCTTTGAGCTGGTCGCCTTCTGCCAGAAGCAGGGGGTGGAGAACGGGCACGGGATGAACATCGGCGGAGGGCACCAGTTCCCCTTTGGCCGCGTCAAGCTGACCCCCGCCCTGCACACCGGCAGCATCGACGGCGACGAGGAAGGCGCCTTCACCACCGACTGCGCCGGATTTCTGCTCACGCTGGCGGACGGGCGGCGCCTCTACCACGCCGGCGACACGGCGCTGATCACGGACATGCAGCTCCTTCGCGGCCAGGTGGACGTCGCGCTCCTCCCCATCGGCGACAACTACACGATGGGCCCGGAAGACGCCGCCCGCGCCGTGGAGTTCATCCAGCCCTCCACCGTCATCCCGATGCACTACGACACCTTCGACCTGATCCGCCAGGACCCGGAGGAGTTCCGACGCCTCGTGGGCGGTCTCGCGCGGGTCGAGGTGATGAAGCCGGGGACATCGCTCGAACTGTGACTTCGACCGCTGGCTGATTTCGAGGGGGGGCGTCCTAAAGGGGCGCCCCCGCATCGTTTTAGGCCAACCGCGGATCGACTTTTGCGGGCCCGATTGTGGGGCGCGGAGGGTGTGGTTAGCGTGGTTCATGCCGCCCTCCGTGTACATCGAAACGAGCATCGTCAGCTACCTGGTCGCGCGCCCCAGCCGCGACCCCACGATGGCCGAGCGCCAGCGCCAGACCCGCGACTGGTGGGAGAACCATCGCGGGGAGTATCAGTTGTTTACTTCGGAGACTACCATTGAGGAATGCCGCCTCGGGGAGGCTTTTATGGCGCGTAGGCGTGTAGTGGCGCTTGCGGGGATACCAATCATTCCGGCGTACAGCGGGATCGCGGCTCTTGCTGAGGCCTTGGTCGCACGCGGACCGTTGCCGGTCAAGGCCAAAACTGATGCATTCCACATCGCTGCCGCAGCGATGGAGAGGATTGCTTACCTCCTGACCTGGGACTGCCGGCATATCGCGAACCCGCGCATGTATCGAAGATGCGAGACGATATGCCACGACTACGGAGCCGAACTTCCGATTTTGTGTACACCTGACATACTGCTGAGGAGTGGATGAAATGTCAGAGAACAAACCCCTGAACGTGAACGATCCGGATCACGTCGATGAAGTCATGGAGGAGTTGTGGCAGATCAGGCGGGAGCTGTCCGACAGGTTCAACGGAGACATGAAAGCAATGGGGCGATACTTCCAGGAGCAGCAGCGCTTGCACCCCGAGCGCGTGTATACCGCCTCAACGCAGGATCTGAAGACGAAGGGCCCGGCCTCAGAGCCCGACGCAGCCTGAGACTCAACTTCGTTCCGAAGCCCCGCGACCACCGAGCCGCGGGGCTTCTTGACGCCCGCCCGCACCACCCCCATTCTCGGCCCGCGGCCATCCATCCCCCATTCCCGATTCCCCGATGTCGTGGCGTCTACTCGACACGCAGCCCGCGCGGGGGGCGTGGAACATGGCGCTGGACGAGGCCCTCGCCGAGTCCGTGGCGGAGGGCGGGGCGCCGGTGCTGCGCTTCTACCGCTGGAGCCCGCCGTGCCTGTCGTTGGGGCGCAACCAGCCCGCGGCGGGGCTGTACGACGAGGAAGCAATCCGCGCGCGAGGCTGGGACGTCGTGCGGCGTCCGACGGGTGGGCGCGCGGTACTCCACCACCGCGAGCTGACCTACTCCGCCGCGCTGCCCGACACGCTCCTGGGCTCGCCGAAAGAGGCGTACACGGCGATCAACCGCGCGCTGGTGGCGGGGCTGCGGCGGCTGGGGGTGGACGCGGCGGTGCAGGGCGACACCGGACGGCGCGCACCCGTCCCCTCGACCGCGCCGTGCTTCGCGGAGCCAGTGGAGGGGGAGGTGATGGCCGGCGGACGCAAGCTGGTGGGGAGCGCGCAGCGGCGGATGGGGAGCGTCCTCCTGCAGCACGGCTCCCTGCCGCTGCACGACGACCAGGGAGAGGTGGCGGCGCTCCTCCGCCAGCCGCTGACGGATGCGGACCGGCCCGCCGCGCTGGTGCCGCTGCTTGGGCGCGAGCCGGCGTGGGAGGAGCTCGTTGAGGCGCTGGCGCAGGGGTGGCGCGAGGCGCTGGGCGCGGAGGTGGAACCGGGCGCTCCCAGCGCGGGCGAGAGGGCGCGGGCGGAGGTGCTGGCGGAGCGCTACGGAAGCACGGCATGGACTTGGCATCGATAGGGTGCGCTTAGGCCCAACGCGGCGGGGGCAAGCCCCTCGCGCACCAACCCAGTCCGTCTGAGGCAAGGCATGCCCGCACCGCGCGCACTTCGAGCGTACACGATCTTCAGCGCCCTGGCACTCCTGGCCGCGTGCGGCGGCGGGGGAGACAGCGGGGGCGGCAAGGGCGGTTCCGGCGGCGCGGGGCAGGGCGGGACCGCCATCGTCGGCATCCTGGGCAACGTCCAGTCATTCAACCCGGTGACCAACACCGCCTCGACGGTGCAGGACATCGAGCGGTACATGCTCTTCACCCCGCTCATCCAGTTCGACGAGAAGCTGCAGCCCCGCGCCTACCTGGCCGAGAGCTGGCAGATGGAGGGCGACACCGGGGTGACGATGAAGCTGCGCCGCGATGTCAAGTGGCACGACGGGCAGCCCGTAACCGCCGAGGACGTGAAGTTCACCTTCGATCTGGCCAAGAACCCCAAGGCGACCTCGGGGCTCGTCGGCTCGGTGTACCTGACGCAGGTGAAGTCCGCCACGGTGGTGGACCCGTACACCATCCGCTTCGCCTTCACCCAGCCGCACGCGATGGCGCTGGAGGACTTCTGGTGGTCGCCGGTGCCCAAGCACATCCTGGGCAACGTGCCGCCGGAGCAGCTCACCCAGCACCCGTACAACCAGAAGCCGATCGGCAGCGGCCCCTTCAAGGTCGGCGAGTTCCGGCCCAACCAGAGCCTGGTGCTGGAGGCGAACCCCGCCTTCCCCGCGGGGATCGGCGGACGGCCGAAGTTGGACCGCGTCGTGTTCCGCATGATCCCCGAGGCCACAACGCTGGTGACGGAGCTGCTCAACGGCACGGCGGACGTGATCGGTTGGACCCTTCTTCCAGACCAGGCGGCGCAGGTGAAGAGCCAGCAGGGCTACCGGCTGAGCAACTTCCCCTCGCGCGAGTTCTACTACGTGGGGTGGAACAACGAGCGCGAGCCGTTCAAGGACGCCAACGTGCGGCGCGCACTGGGGATGGCCATCAACAAGCCGCAGATGATTCAGGGGCTGCTGCGCGGCTTCGGGTCGCCGGCGCACGGCGTGATCCCGCCGTGGAGCCCCATGCACACCGACCTGTCGCAGGCGGACCGCTACGACCCCGCCGCGGCCAAGCAGCTCCTGGCGCAGGCCGGATGGCGCGACACCAACGGCGACGGCATCGTGGAGAAGAACGGCCGGCCGCTGCGTTTCGTCCTGCTCACCAACTCGGAGAACCAGCTGCGCAAGGACGTCGCTTCCTTCGTGCAGCAGCAGCTCAAGCAGATCGGCGTGGACGCGCAGCTGCGCACCATCGAGTTCCAGACGATGCTCCAGCAGCACAAGGCGCGCGACTACGACGCCATCATCAGCGGCTGGGTGCTGGACACGTTCCGCGTGGATCCGGTGGCCCTCTTTTCCTGCGCCGAGGCACAGAAGAAGGGCTCGCCCAACCGCACCGGCTACTGCAATCCCGAGCTGGACCGCCTGATGGACACGGGGATGCGCACCAACGACCCCGCCGCGGCGAAGCAGACCTGGACCCAGTTCTCCCAGATGCTGCAGCGCGACCAGCCGCTGACCACCCTCTTCTGGATCGACGACATGGCCGGGATCGGCCGCCGCATCCAGAACGTGACGATGGACCCGCGCAGCAAGCTGGTGAGCGTGGCGCAGTGGACGAAGAACAGATGAACTGAAGTGCTAAGTCCTAAGTGCTAAGTGCTGTTAATCAGGACTTAGCACTTAGGACTTAGCACTAAAGCGGTAAGCACCAGATCTCGTCACGAACCCCACAACCACGCGCCTCCCCGACCCCACAACAGATGACCTTCATGCGGATGAAGAACGGCGGGGCGGCGCTCCTGGCCGCGGTGGTGCTGGCGGCGTGCGGCGGCGACAAGGGGCCGCCGGAGGAGCTGCGTCCGCCGCTGACCGGCAAGGGCGCCGAGCGGCCGGAGACGGGTGGGACGGCGGTGCTGGCCGAGTCCAACGACCTGGAGCGGCCCATGCCGCTGGTGTGGCAGTCGTCGCTCGATTCGGACATCGTGGACATCATGTACATGGGGCTCACCCGCGGCGCCTGGCGCAACGGGCGGCTCGAGTACCTGCTCTCCGAGGAGTCGCCGATGGCCATGGCGTGGCACTGGGAGTACGCCACCCCCGACTCCGCATCGCTCCGCTACCGGATGCGCTCGGCACTGCGCTGGTCGGACGGGAAGCCGATCACCGCGCACGACGTGGTGTGGACCTACCGGATGTTCAAGGACCCCCGCGTCGCTTCGCCGCGCCAGGAGGACGTGGCGTCCGTGGACTCGGTGAAGGCGGAGAACGACTCCACGGTGGTCTTCTACTTCAACCGCCGCTCGCCCGAGATGCACTTCGCGTCCGGGATGACGATCGCGCCGCGCCACCAGTTCGAGGCGGCGGGCGCGGCCGGGATCCGCACGCACCCCTCGCTCAACGATCCCACGAAGCTGGTGGTGAGCGGCGCCTTCCGCATCGGCGCCTGGAAGCCGGGAGAGCGCATCACCTTCGTCCCGAACCCGCACTTCCGCCCCGCGCCGCGCCTGCAGTCCATCGTCATCCGCGTCGTGCCGGAGATGACCACGCGGCTGGTGGAGCTACAGACGGGGAACGTGGACATGGTGCGCGGGCTGGCGACCGACCGCATTCCGGGGCTGCGGCAAAGGGCACCGAACCTGCGTTTCGAGCGCGAGGCGAGGCGCTTCTGGGAGTTCGTGGCGTACAACCCGGCGAAGGTGGAGGCCTTCCGCGACCCGCAGGTGCGGCGCGCGCTGGGGATGGCGGTCGACGTGCCGCGCATCATCCGCTCGCTGCAGCTCGCCGAGTTCACGGAGCCTTCCGGTGGGCCGTACCCGCCCATCTTCAAGGATGTGTACGACCGCCAGCGGATGCGCCCGCTGGCCTTCGACTCGGCGGGGGCGCGGCGCATTCTGGCCGCGCGCGGGTGGACGGACACGGACGGCGACGGCGTGCTTGACAAGGATGGGAAGCCCTTCCGCTTCACCATGCTGAGCAACTCGGGGAACCAGCGCCGGGCGGACGTGGGGCTGATCCTGCAGCAGCAGTGGAAGGCGCTGGGGGTGGACGCGCGGCTCCAGCAGCAGGAGTTCAACACCTTCATGGACCGCCAGATCGAAAAGGACTACGAGGCGGTGCTGGGCGGCTGGGGGGTGAACCTGAACCCGGACCTCACCCCGCTCTTCGCCAGCGACGCGCAGCTCAACATCGTGTCTTACCAGGACACGGTGGGGCAGCGCCTGATGCGCCAGGCGAAGGAGCAGCCGACGCCCGAAAAGGCCAACCCGCTGTGGCGCGCCGCCGCGGAGCGAATCGTGCAGGAACAGCCGTACACCTGGCTCTATTTCTACGATCAGGTGGACGCCGTGAGCGACCGCCTGCGCGGCATCCACATCGACACCTACGGCGCGTACCAGAACGCGTGGGAGTGGTGGATTCCGCGGGCGCGCCAGGGCCGCGGCGCCCCCAGCATGACCGCCGGGCCGGCGAAAGACAGCGCACCCAACTAGGCACTGGGCACTGGGCACCAGGCACTATCACCCCGGGCACTGAATGATCGGATACCTGCTGCGCCGCATCCTGGGCGCCATCCCCCTGTTGCTGGGGATCCTGACGCTGATCTTCTTCGTGGTGCACCTGGCGCCCGGGGACCCCACGGCGCGCTTCTTCTCGCCCAACGTGGCCCCCGAGGTCATCGAGCAGATGAGGCGCAACCTGGGGCTCGACCAGCCGCTCCACATCCAGTACTTCAAGTGGCTCTGGTCGTTCATCCGCGGCGACTTCGGCTACTCGTTCGGGCAGATGAGGCCCATCGGCGAGATCCTGCCGGAGGTGCTGTGGAACACGGTGCAGCTCACCCTGATCTCGCTGGTGGTGATCTTTGCGGTGGGGATGCTGATCGGGATCGTGCAGGCCGTGCGGCAGTACTCGATCGCCGACAACGTGCTCACCTTCCTGGCGCTCTTCTTCTATTCGATGCCGTCGTTCTGGTTCGCCCTGATGCTGATCCTGATCTTCTCGCTCAAGGCGAACACGGCGGGGTGGCCCATCCAGTTCCCGGCATCCGGCATGACGGGGGTGGAGTACGACTACCTGAGCTTCGGCGGCAAGGTGAGCGACCGCATCATGCACCTGATCCTTCCCGCGACGGCGCTGGGGATCGGGTCGGCGGCGGGCGTCGCGCGGTACATGCGCGGTTCCATGCTGGAGGTGATCCACCAGGACTTCATCCGCACCGCGCGGGCGAAGGGGCTGAGCGAGCGGACGGTGGTGTTCAAGCACGCGCTGCGCAACGCGCTGATCCCCATCATCACGCTGCTGGGGCTGTATCTTCCCTTCCTGCTCAGTGGCGCGGTTCTGGTGGAGACGATCTTCGGGTGGCCGGGAATGGGGCGGGCGATCGTGGACGCCATCCTCCAGCGCGATTACCCGATGGTGATGGCCACGTCGTTCGTGATCGCCGCCATCGTGGTGGCGGGCAACCTGCTCTCGGACGTCCTTTACGCGGTGGTCGACCCCCGCATCCGTACGGAATAAGGCGGCGATGCGAGCTTCTCCCAACGTAGAGTCTTCCCCCCCGGAGCCGCTTCCGGGCGCGGGCGCGGGCATGGGCGGCGGCAGCGTGCGCCCCGCCGGCGCCGCGTGGACGGGCATCGTGCTCTCGGTGCTGGCCTGGGGCTTCGTCCTCTCGCTCTTCTTCCTGTCGCGCGAGCGGCTGTGGGGGATGGGGCGCGGCGGGCGCATCACCGCCGACCTGTACCTGGCGGCGGCCACGATGGCGGCCATGGCGATCGCGATGGCGTACTACACGGTACGCGGCGTCCGGCGCCGGCAGTCGGGGGTGGCCCGGCCGCGCGGCGACAGCCAGTGGTCCATCGCGTCGCGGCACTTCAAGAAGAACCGCCTCGCGATGGCGGGGCTCGCGGTGATGATCATCCTGTACGTCATCACCCTGGTGACCCCGCTGGTGGCGCCGTACGACCCGGCCGCGCAGGGCGACATCGTGCTGACGCGCAACCTGGCGCCGTCGATGGCGCACCTGATGGGGACCGACAAGTTCGGGCGGGACATCTTCTCGCGCGTGCTGTACGGCTCCCGCATCTCGCTCACCATCGGCTTCATCGCGGTGGGGATCTCGGTGACGCTGGGGACGCTGGTGGGGGCGCTGGCCGGCTACTTCGGCGGCTTCGTGGACACCATCCTGATGCGCCTTACCGACATGATGCTGTCGTTCCCGCGCCTGGTGCTCCTGATCGTGGTGATCGCGCTCTTCTCGCCCTCCATCTGGCTGGTGGTGGTGGTGCTGGGGCTCACGGGGTGGATGGGGACCGCGCGCCTGGTGCGCGGCGAGGTGCTCAGCCTGCGCGAGCGCGAGTTCGTGCAGGCCGCGCGCGCGCTGGGGATGGGCGACTGGCGCATCATCTCGCGCCACGTGATCCCCAACACGATGGCTCCCGTGATCGTCTCCGCCACCCTCGGCATCGGCCAGACGATCCTGACGGAGGCGTCGCTCTCCTTCCTGGGCCTTGGCGTGCAGCCGCCGACGCCGAGCTGGGGGAACATGGTTGCCGACGGCCGCGACGCGCTGATCGAGGCGTGGTGGATCGCCACCTTCCCCGGCATCGCCATCGTGCTGACCGTGATCGCCTTCAACCTCCTGGGCGACGGCCTGCGCGACGCGCTGGACCCGCGGCTGAGGACGTGACATGGCTACGCGCCTCGCTCCATCCGCCGAAACCATCTCGTTCGAGGAGTTCATCGCGACGGTGGACGAGGACGCGCGTGTGGAGTGGGTCAACGGCGAGATCGTGGAGATGAGCCCCGCAACGGACCGCCACGCGGAGATCACCGTCTTTCTCACGACGCTGCTCAACCTATTCGCCAAAAAGCGGCGGCTGGGCAGGGTGATACACGCGCCGTTCTACATGCGGGCCGGCCCCGAAGCCGGGGCGCGCGAGCCGGACGTGCTGTTCGTGCGCACCGAGAACCTGGGGCGGATCAGGAAGACGTACCTGGACGGTCCCGCGGACCTGGTGGTCGAGGTCATCAGCCCGGACAGCCGGGGGCGCGACCGGGGCGAGAAGTTCTACGAGTACGAGACGGGAGGGGTGGGCGAGTACTGGATCATCGACCCGCTGCGCAACAAGCTCGAGGTGTACCGTCTGGGGCCGGGAGGCTACGACGTGGTCCTCCCCGGCGAGGACGGGCGGATACGAAGCGAGGTCATGGAAGGGATGTGGATCGATCCGGCATGGCTGCGGAGCGAACCGCTCCCAGACGAATGGTGGGTCCTCGAAAAGGAATGGGGGCTGATTTGACGAACGGGGGCGGGGTTGGGCCGATCCTGCAGGTGGAGAACCTGCGGACCTACTTCAAGACCGACGCGGGGCTGGCGCGCGCGGTGGACGGCGTGTCGTTCCACGTCAACCCAGGCGAGACGCTGGGGATCGTGGGGGAGTCGGGGAGCGGCAAGTCCGTGACCTCGCTCTCCGTGATGCGGCTGATCCCGGAGCCGCCGGGGAAGATCCAGCCGGAGTCGCGCATCCTCTTCCGCGGCGAGAACGGGGAGATGGAGGACATCGCGCGCGCGTCGGAAAAGCGGATGCGGCAGATCCGCGGGAACGACATCGCGATGATCTTCCAGGAGCCGATGACCTCGCTGAACCCCGTGTTCACCGTGGGCGACCAGATCGTGGAGTCGCTGCGGCTGCACCAGGGGCTCAACAAGAAGCAGGGGCGCGCGCGGGCCATCGAGATGCTGGAGCTGGTCGGCATCCCCATTCCGCACCAGCGCGTGGACGAGTACCCGCACCAGCTCTCCGGCGGCATGCGGCAGCGTGTGATGATCGCCATGGCGCTCTCGTGCAGCCCCAAGCTGCTGATCGCCGACGAGCCGACGACCGCGCTCGACGTGACGATCCAGGCGCAGATCCTGGAGCTCATCAACAAGCTGAAGTCCGAGCTGGGGATGAGCATCATCCTGATCACCCACGACCTGGGCGTGGTGGCCGAGACGTGCGACCGGGTGATCGTGATGTACGCCGGGCAGGTGTTCGAAGAAGGCTCGGTGGACGACGTCTTCCACAACCCGCAGAACCCGTACACAGAGGGGCTGCTGCGCTCCATGCCCAAGCTGGGGGAGGAGGTGGAGCGGCTGGCGGTGATCCCCGGGGTG
The DNA here is from genome assembly GCA_036387335.1 of Longimicrobium sp. NCBI lineage: Bacteria > Pseudomonadati > Gemmatimonadota > Longimicrobiia > Longimicrobiales > Longimicrobiaceae > Longimicrobium > Longimicrobium sp. The sequence goes on along the minus strand of DASVTZ010000140.1, from coordinate 18,698 downwards.
GTGCCGTCGCCCACCAACTGGCCCAGCGGGTGCCGCTTCTACGACCGCTGCCCGTACCACTGGGACAAGACCCTGCACGAGGAGCCACCCCTGTTCGAGATCGGCCCCGGACGCAAGAACAAGTGCTGGCTCGTGGAGCACCCCGAGCAGCGTGAAGAGGTGCGGCGCGCGGGCGGCGGCTTCACCCCGGCGGGCGCCGTGTCGGCGACCGGCCCGGTGGCGCCCGTGGCCGGCTCGCCGGACGACGTGGACGCGGGCACCGCGGAGGGCATCTGATGCCGGCGACTCCCGAAGGACCGACGCCCGCCGGCGGCCAGGGCGCCGGCGACGGACAGCGCAGCGGCGGCTCGCAGCCGAACGCCGGAGCCGAGGGGCTGGTGGGCGAGGGGATCGAGCGCGGCCCGATGACCGCCACGGGCGAGGGCGCCGAGGGGCGCGCGCAGGTGGCGCGCATCCCCGAGCCGCCGGGGCGCGAGGTGCTCCCCCCCGCCAAGGGCGACAGCGATCTGCGCGGCTCCACGCCGGACGACATGGAGCCGCCGCCGGACGCGCTGCTGGTGGTGCGCGGGCTCAAGAAGTACTTCCCCATCCACAAGGGCTTCTTCAACAGCCACGTGGGCGACGTGAAGGCGGTGGACGGCGTGTCGTTCTCGCTGCGGCGCGGCGAGACGCTGGGGGTGGTGGGCGAGTCGGGGTGCGGCAAGAGCACGATGGGACGCAGCATCCTGCGGCTGATCGAGCCCAGCGCCGGGAGTGCGCACTTCGAGGGGAACGACATCTTCAAGATGGAGAAGGGCGACCTGCGCCGGATGCGCCGCCGCGTCCAGATCATCTTCCAGGACCCCTTCTCGTCGCTGAACCCGCGTATGACCATCGCGGAGACGATCCGTGAGGTGCTGGGGATCCACGGCATCGCCAAGGGGCAGAAGGCCAACGATCGCATCGCCGAGCTGCTGCGGGTAGTCGGGCTGCGGCCGGAGCACTCCGTTCGCTATCCGCACGAGTTCTCTGGTGGGCAGCGGCAGCGCATCGGCATCGCGCGGGCGCTTGCGGTGGAGCCCGACCTGATCGTGTGCGACGAGCCCGTGTCCGCGCTTGACGTGTCGGTGCAGGCGCAGGTGATCAACCTGCTGCAGGACCTGCAGCGGGAGCTGGGGCTCACGTACATCTTCATCGCGCACGACCTGTCTGTGGTGGAGCACATCTCCGACCGCGTGGCGGTGATGTACCTGGGGCGCATCGTGGAGCTTGCGGACTCGCGCCAGCTCTACAAGAACCCGCTGATGCCGTACACCCGTGCGCTCCTCTCCGCCGTGCCGATTCCGGACCCGCGGATCAAGCGCGAGCGCGTGGTGCTGCAGGGCGACGTCCCCTCGCCGGCCAACCCGCCGTCGGGGTGCCCGTTCCACCCGCGCTGCCCGCACCCGCTCAAGGACGCCGACTGCGCCAAGATCGTCCCCCCGCTGGCGGACAAGGGCGGCGGGCACTTCGCCGCGTGCATCAAGGTGCCGCTTGGGGCCGGGAGTGACGGCGGTGGCGGGTTGCCGGTGCTGCAATAGCAATGGAGGGCCAGCCGCGGTGGCTGGCCCTTCGTCGTTGTGCCCCGGCGGGCCTCACGCGGAGGCGCGGAGACGCGGGAGAGAGGCGGGTGCGAAGAGCGGGCGGCGGTGTGACGGATGGCACGGGCAGCCACGTGGGGCGGCCCCTACGGGTGTTTGTGCGCGGGGCGGGAGGTTCGGAGATGCGGCGAGGGAGGGCGGACACGCAGGTCCGCCCCTACGGAGGTTTGTATGTGGGGGCGGGCAACGGTGCGGCGCCGGGCACGGGCGCGATGAATCGCGCCCCCACGGGATCTGTGCAGCGCGGGCCGCAGTTCTCCCCCTCACCCGCCCTGCGCCCCCGCAGGCGGGGGAGGGGGCCGGGGGGAGGGGGCCCTCCCCTTCACGGCGTCGCGCGCAGCTCCTCCGGCCGGTCGTCAGCGGCGCGGTGGGCGAGGTGCGCTTCCTCGGCCTGCATCTCCTTGGCGAGGAAGTAGTTGAGGCCGGTGCGGATGACGGCGACGGAGGCCAGTTTGCCGATCCGGTCCCAGGTGGGTGCGATGGCGGTGGAGAGGATGTCGGCGGCGAGCTGGAACTCGAGGGCGACCGCCAGGTAGTGCGCCAGCGTCAGCCGCAGCGCGGCGTACCCGCGCGGCCCGCCCGAGCGCCAGACGGTGCTGAACTTCACGATGGCCGCCACGATCCCCGCCGCGATCACCAGCGCGCCGATCGACTCCACGCCGAGCCGCAGCCAATCCACCCCGTTCCGCACGAACCCCTCGGCGGCCCCGAACGCTCCCTCGTGCTGCATCGCTCCTCCGCTGGCACCCATGGAACCCGCCGCTCCCCGTGGGGGCACGTGATTCGCAAGCCTCGCACCGGAGCGAATTTGCGCGCGCCGTCACCCGCCGTCCCCCTCGAATGAACCGTCGCCAGAGCTACATCCTCGCCGCAGCGATGCTCCTTGTGCTCCCGGTGATCTGGGCGGCCACGCGGCTGACCGGGCGGGACCCGCGCACCGAAACGACGGCTGCTGCCGCGCAGGTGACGGCCGCGCGCGGTCCCGTGCAGAGCGCGCCCACCCCCGCCGAAGCCGCGGCCGCGTACGGCGTGGACCTTCCCGCGGACGTCGTGCGGCTGCTGCGCGAGGGGCGCAACTGGCGGGCATCGAGGCGGCTGCGTGAGCTGGTGCGGGCGGATTCGGACCCCGAGCTCGTGCTGGTGGCGGCGCGCGCCAACGCCGCCTGGGGCGCCTGGGATGCGGTGCGCTCGCTGCTCGACGGCAAGCCGTGGCTGGACAGCGCGGGCGGCGGGGACGGCTGGTACCTGCTGGCGCGCGCGCGGGAGGACCAGAGCCGCTGGGCCGAGGCGGCGGATGCGTACGAGCGATACCTGCGCGCGCACCCCACGCGCGGCGCCCCGCAGGCCGAGCACACCGTCGCGGAGCTGCGGCATGGGCTGGTGCTGCTGCGCGCCGGGCGGGCGGAGGAAGGGGTTGCGGCGTTGGGGCGGATGGGTCCCGGCTCCTCGGCGGCGGCGGGGTGGGCCGCGCTGCTGGCCGCGGAAGCGCTCGCCCCCGCGGGGGACACGGCGCGCGTCCGGCGCTTCGTCTCGTCGGCGGCGCAGGTGCCGTCCGGGCGCGCGGCGGGTGCGCTGGTGGACGCGTACATCCGCGCGCGTGACCCGCGTGCCGGGCGCGAGCGGGTGCTCGCGCTGGGAGCGCAGGCGGGCTCGGAGCCGGACCGGGCCGCGATCCGCGCCGCCGCCGGCCGCGCCGCCGCGGCCGCGGGCGACACGAGTGCCGCCCGCCAGGACTTCCGCGCGGCGCTCGCGGCGGCTCCCACCAGCGCCGGCGCGGGCGAGGCGGGCGAGGGGCTGGAGCGACTCGGCGGCCTCACCCCCGCGGACCGGATGGCGCTGGCGGAGACGTGGCTCGGGCGCGGCGCGCCGGACCGGGCGGCGGGCCAGTTCCGCGCGTGGCTCGCGGCCGGCGCGGGCACCCCGGCCGAGCGCGACGCCGTGCAGCTTCGCATGGGCCGCGCGCTCTTTGCCGCCGGCCGCCACGCCGATGCCGCCGCGGCGCTGGCTCCCATCACGCGCGCGGCGGCGCCGACCGGGCCGCTGGCGCTGTACTTCCTCGGCCGCGCCCGTCTGCGGGGAGCGCCTGGAAGCGCGCGCGCCGCGTTCGCCGAGCTGGCGACCCGCTTCCCCGACGCGCCCGAGGCCGCCGACGGCCTCTACCTGATGGCGGACCTGGACGACGACGCCGGCCGCGACGCCGAGGCGCTCGCGGCCTATCGTCAGGTGATGGAGCGGCATCCGTCCAGCCCCCGCGCGGCGCTGGCGTCGATGCGGGTAGGCGGCGCCGCGCTCCTGCGCGGCGATGCGGCCGGAGCCGCGCGCCTGTGGGACGGCCTGCGCTCGCGCACCCGCGAGACGGAGGGGTGGGCGCAGGCGACGTACTGGGCGGGGCGCGCGCACCAGGCCGCCGGGAACGCCGCCGCCGCGCGCGAGCGCTGGGCCGAGCTCCGCACCCGTGCGCCGGTCTCGTACTACACCGTGCTCGCCGCGCGCCGGCTGAACACGCCGTACTGGCCCGCCGCGCTCGACCCGGCCCCGCAGGTGGACCGCGACCTCGCCGCGCGCATGGCCGACGCGCTCGCCGCCGCCGATGTGCTCCGCGAGGCGGGCATGCACGCCGATGCAGAGGCGGAGGTGGATCGCGTGGTGCGCTCCGCTCCCGAGGACACCCCCACGCGCTACGCACTGGGCGAGGCGCTGGCTGCGCGCGGGTGGACGGTGCACGGCGTGCGCATTGCGCGGGCCCTGGAGGCGAAGGGCGAGAAGCCGAACGCGCGCCTCCTGCGCATCCTCTATCCGCTCCAGTACCGCCCCATCATTGAGGCGGAGTCGCGCGAGCGCGGGCTGGACCTGTTTCTGGTGGCGGCGCTCACGCGTCAGGAATCGGTCTTCAGGGCACGTGCGCGTTCGCCGGTTGGCGCGCTGGGGCTGATGCAGGTGATGCCCACCACGGCCCGCGGCCTCGCCGCCGGCGCGGGGATCAGCGGATGGGACACGGAGATGCTCTTCAACCCGGAGATCAACGTCCACCTGGGAATCCGCTACCTGGCCTCCCAGATGAGCACCTACGACCGCAACCTCCCGTACGTCTTCTCGGCGTACAACGCGGGGCCGGTGCGGGTGGCGCGGTGGCGACGCTTTCCCGAGGCACGCGACCCGGAGCTCTTCACCGAGCGCATCCCCTTCGAGGAGACGCGCGACTACGTAAAGATCCTCACCCGCAACATCGCGCTCTACCGCGGGTTGTACGGGGAGTAACCGGGCGGGTCTGCTCCATGCAGTTCACGGAGTGCGCAAACGAACCCTGGAGCGCCCATGTCTGAGGTGGATGATACGCAGCAACAGCTTCCCGTCGCGGAGCCCGATGCTCCCTCGATCGTCGGCCTCCTCGCCGGTTCCGTGGAGTGGTACGGCGACCTAATCTCCCCGATAGACGAGATCTGGGAACCGGATGAATAGCGGCTCGCCGCGCGCCGCCGTGCTCCTCGGTGCGACGGGGCTGGTGGGCGGGCACTGCCTGGAGCTGCTGCTGGGCAGTCCGGAGTACGGCCGGGTGGTCGTGCTGGGGCGGCGGGCGAGCGGGCGGGCGCACACGCGGCTGGACGAGTACGTGGGCGACGTCGAGCGGCTGCTGGACGAGCACGCATCAGCGTTCGGTGGGGCGGACGTATTCTGCTGCGTGGGAACCACCATCCGCGCCGCGGGGTCACAGGAAGCATTCCGGCGCGTGGACCACGACCTTCCCGTGCACGCGGCGCGGGTGGCGTCGGGGGTGGGGGCGCGCCACTTTCTCCTGGTCTCCGCGGCGGGGGCGGATGCGGGGTCGCGCGTCTTCTACAACCGCGTAAAGGGGGAGACGGAGGCGGCGGTCGCGGCGCTTCCGTTTGCGGGAGTCGCGCTCCTGCGGCCCTCGCTCCTGCTGGGTACACGCGCGGAGAGGCGGCCGGCGGAGGCGCTGGCGCAGAAGGTGGCGCCGCTCCTCTCGCCGCTGCTCCAGGGCGGGCTGCGGAAATACCGCGCGGTCCACGCGGCGACGGTCGCGGCGGCGCTGGTGCGGCTGGCCAGGGAAGGGCTGCGCGGCACCGTCATCGTGGAGTCAGACCAGATCGAGCGGCTCGGCCGCTAAACCTCACAACCCGGCACACGCTTGCGGCAAAACGACGACCTTCCGGACGGCATCGTCCGGCTTCCACCCGAGCCCGGGCCGAACCGCACCCCGCCCGGCGGCTGCGGGCTCACCGGGTGCCTGTACGGAACGATGATCCTGTTCACCCTTTTACTGCTGGTGATGGTGGGGCTGGCGCTCTTCCGCCGCTGGCAGGTCCCGATGCTCCCGTACCCCGGCAGATAGCCGCGGAGTCCCTTCACCGGAATGAGGCCCATGCATACTCGTCGTCTGTCCTCCGTTCTCGCGCTCCTCCTGCTGGTGGCGGGGTGTGCCCCGTCGCGGCAGCCGGGGAGCGTCGCGCCGGGCAACCAGGGCGCCACCCTGCGCGTGGAAAACCGGGCGTGGTTCGACATGACCATCTACGTGGTGCAGTCGGGGAGCACCGCCCGCACCCGCCTCGGGATGGTGAGCGCCACCGCCACCGCCAACCTGCGCATCCCCGCGACCGCGGTGGGGCAGGGACGCGCCCTCCGCTTCATCGCGGACCCCATCGGCAACCAGCAGACCGCGACCAGCTACGAGATGCAGGTGCGGCCCGGGCAGCGGGTGACGATTACGATTCCGCCTGGGGTGGGGAGGCGTTGAACGGAAGTGCGTGAGTGCGTTAGTGCGTGAGTGCGTTTAAACCAAGTGCTAAGTGCTAAGTGCCAAGTGCTGGAGTCCTGCGCGCTATTTCGCAGTTCAGGACTTAGCACTCAGCACTTAGGACTCCAGCGCACTTACGCACTTACGCACTCACGCACTAACGCACTATCCGCTCAGACCTTAAAGAAGATCCGCCTCCTGTACAGCACCTCCATCACGCCGATCCAGAAGAGCACGAAGCAGAGGGCGAAGGCGAGGGATGCGTTGACGGGGGAGAGCCAAGAGGCGAAGGCGTGGTCGAAGATCCAGGTCTTGAGGGCAATGGGCTCGGGGCGGGCGGGGAGCTTCACCAGGCCCAGGATGCGCGCCATGATGCCGGAGAGGAAGAAGGCGGCGATGGCGTTCACGCCGAAGACCAGGAAGGGGCGCGCCCACCGCTGGTAGCCACGCACGTCCACCACCCAGTAGCACATCGCCAGGAAGTTCAGCGCCATCCCCGCCGTGAAGACCACGTACGAGCTGGTCCACAGGTTCTTGTTGATGGGGAAGGCGGCGTGCCAGATCAGCCCCGCCACCAGCGCCACGTTCCCCGCGAAGAACATCCCCGTCGCCTTCTCGGCGGGCGGGCGGGCGGAGCGCAGCCAGCGTCCGGCGAACACCCCCAGCATCACCGTGGCGATGGCGGGGAGGGTGCTGAAGATCCCCTCCGGGTCCCACGTCTTCGCCGACTTCCACAGGTGATCGGTGCCGATGATGGCGCGGTCCACGTACGCCGCGAAGTTGCCATCCTTGCCCAGGTTCCCCGCCCCGTAGCCGGGCACGGGGATCAGCCGCATCGCCGCCCAGTATCCCAGCAGGAGCGCCGCCGTCGCCCAGGCCTGCGCGCGCGGCTTCAGAAAGAGCACCAGCGCCGACGCCGCCACGAACGCCACCCCGATCCGCTGCAGGACGCCGGGAATGCGCAGGTGCGCCAGGTCCAGGGTGTAGAAGGGGAAGGCCGCCAGCACCAGGCCCAGCCCGAACAGCTTGATCCCGCGCACCGCCGCCTTCCCCATCAGCTTGCCGCGGGGCGTCCCGCGCTCCGCGGCTGGGAGCAGCGAGAACGCCATCGCCACGCCGACGATGAAGAGGAAGAAGGGGAAGATCAGGTCGGTGGGCGTCCACCCGTGCCACTCCGCGTGCTCCAGCGGCGGGTAGATGGCGCTCCACGTCCCCGGGTTGTTCACCAGGAGCATCCCCGCCACCGTGATCCCCCGGAAGACGTCCAGCGACTGCAGCCGCCCCGGCGCGGACGGGCCGGAGACGGGCGCGGGGCTGGTTGTGGGCGCGGCGGCGGGGGCGAGGTGGGGCGCGGGTGCGATCGTCTCGGGCATGGCTCCCTCGGGGTGGCGGCGTGGATCGGGTATAATCGTTCGCGCGGCGGGCGAGGTCAAACCCCGCGCGGTCGTCCTCGCGAAAGTCGCGTTCGTCACCGGATGCTGGACGGCCGGCGGAGAGAGCCGCAGATTCGGCGGATGGAGTTCCAGCCCATGAACTACCCCGCGGATGACGACGCGGCCGAGCGCGGCTCGGCGGCGCGCTGGCTCGCGGGGCTGTTCACCGCCTGGGTGGCGATCGTGGCGCTGGGGACGGTGCAGGCCGTGCTGGGGATGCAGGGGATGGGCGCGGAGGTGCGCTGGCAATGGATTCTCCCCCCGCGCGGGCTGGACCTGGCCCTCGGCGCGCTGTACCTCCCGCTCCTCCTACGGCTGGTGCGGAGGCCGGCGGGGCGCGGTGGGTGGGCGGCGCACGCGCTCGTCCTCGTAGCCGCCACCGCCGCTTTTGCGCTGGCCAAGACGATGGGGGGCGCCTACCTGGAGCGCATCCTCATCCCGGGCGTCTCCTTTCGCGGGAGCCGCGTGGCCAAGGGGATCGGCGAGTTCCTCTCCTTCGCCCTACTGGCCGGCGGCGTGTACGCGCTGGAGCTGCGCCGGCGCCTGGTGCACGGCGAGCGGCGGGCGCTTCGGCTGCAGGCCCGCCTTTCCGAAGCACGCCTGGAGGCGCTCGCCTCGCAGCTCCGTCCGCACTTCCTCTTCAACACGCTCAACGCCATCTCGGTGCTCATGCACCGCGACCCGCGCGCCGCCGACCTGATGCTCACGCGCCTGGCCGACCTGCTTCGCGCCACGCTGCGCACGCCCGGCACGCGCGAGGTCCCGCTCCGCGCCGAGATGGATCTGCTGCGCCGCTATCTGGACATCATGCGCGTCCGCTTCGGCCCGCGGCTCGCGGTGGAGGAGGCCGTGCCGCGCGACCTGGAGAACGCGCTGGTTCCCCCCTTCCTCCTGCAGCCGCTGGTGGAGAACGCGCTGGAGCACGGCATCGAGCGGCGCTCCGGCACCGGCCGCGTGCGCATCGCCGCCGAAGCGGCGAACGGACGGCTGCGGCTCACCGTGTGGGACGACGGGCCCGGCGTAGGCCCGGCGCGGCACGAGGGCGTGGGGCTATCCAACACCCGCCGCCGTCTGGAGCAGCTCTACGGGAGCGATGGGCGGCTGGAGCTGGCGAGCGAGGCGGAAGGCGGTACCGTCGCCTCGGTCGAGTTCCCGCTGCGCCGCTCTCCGCGTGCGGAGCCGGTGCCGGCATGAGCGCCTACCGCGTCCTGATCGCCGACGACGAGCCGCTCGCCCGCGAGCGCCTGCGCATGCTGCTGGAGGAGTGGCCGGAGTGGGAGGTTGTGGCCGAGTGCGAGCACGGCGTGGAAGCGGTGGACGCGATCGCCTCCGTCCGCCCGGACCTGGTCTTCCTCGACATCCAGATGCCGGAGCTGGACGGGATTGGGGTCGCCCGCGCGCTGGCGGAGGGGAGCGGACCGTTGCCGGTGGTGGTCTTCGTGACGGGCTTTGACGAGTACGCGCTCTCCGCCTTCGAGGTGAACGCGCGCGACTACCTCACCAAGCCGGTGGACCGCGAGCGCCTGGGCCGCGCTGTGGGCCGTGCCGCGGACACCCTCGCCCGCCGCGCGGAGGCCCCGGCGGGCGCTCAGGCGATCGACCCCGAGCTGCTCGACGTGCTGAACTCCCTGCGGCGGGAGCGCGACTATCCCGCGCGGTTCGCGGTGCGCGACCCGCGCGGGGGCACCTACTTCGTGCGGGCGGAGGAGATCGACTGGGTGGAGGCCGAGGAGAACTACGTGCGCCTTCACGCCGGCGGCCGCGCCCACCTGGTGCGCGACACCATGCGCGCCTTTCGCGAGAAGCTGAGCCCGGAGCGCTTCGTGCGCGTGCACCGCTCCGCCATCGTCAACGTGGACCGCATCGCACGCGTGGAGCCGTACGCGAGGGGCGAGTACACGCTCACCCTCGCGGACGGCACCCGCCTGACCTCCAGCCGCGCCCACTCGGAGGAGCTGCGCAGGCTGCTTCGGTAGAGAGAGGAACCGTCCCCTCTGGGCGCGCGAAGCGGATCCAATCCACGCGCAGGTGAAGCCCCGGCGAGCCGCCCTGGAACGGCACCGTGTTAAAGCGGAAGGGATCTCCGTGGAGCGCGGCGGCCGAGTTCCAGTCCGTGTAGGCGTTGATCCCCACCTGCACCGTCGCGGGAAGGTCGGGGCGGTGGAAGCGCTCGCGCACCTCCCACGCCTCGCCGTCGTAGCGGGTGAGGAGCTCGAAGTCCGCGCCGCGGCGCACGATGCGCAGCTCCACCCACCCGGCGCGCGCGGGGTGAAGCCGCAGGGCGGAGCGGCTGGCGACGGTGGTCTTCGTTTCGAATACGGGGGTGGAGGGGGCCCCCGCGACGCCCGTGGTCAGGAAGAGCCACGCCTCGCCCCCCGGAGTCCAGGTGGCGGGCGTGACGGCGCGCGGGGCGCGCACCATCAGCCCCGCGAGCGACCAGGGCGTGGTCGGCACCTCCCCGTCCGGCCCGTCCGCCCGCAGGCGCGTGGTGACCTGGAAGTCGCCGGTCACCTCGCGAAAGAGAAAGGGCGCGTGGAAGTCCGCGTACCATCCGCTGGTGCCGGGCTCCAGCCGCAGCTCGCCGGAGGCGGAATCCACGGCCATGCTGCGCGTCATGCTGGGCCACCCCTCCGCCGTGTGGAACTCCTTCCAGCGGGCCAGCGATGCCGCGCTGGCGAACTCGTCGTTCAGGGCGGCCAGCTCGTCGGTGCGCGGGGGCAGGGCGCGCGGCGCCTGCGCGGCGGCCACGTGCGCGGCCAGGACGAGCAGTGCGTGGCGGTGCATGGTCACTCCCGGGTGGCGGTGCGGGTGTCTGCCTCGCGCGCACGCCGCGCGGAGGAGCCGTTGAGGATCTCGATGGTGACGGCCTGGATCGCGCCGTCCGCGCCGGTCTCGAAGCGAAGCCGTTCCTGCTCGCCGCGGAATACGCCGCCGCCCACCGGCACCAGTGCCGTCTTCCACCCGAGCGCGCTGGTGGAGACGAGGCGCCCCTCCTCCACCGTGAAGGTTCGGGTGCCGTACCGGCCGGCGTAGCGGCGGAGGAGGGCCGGGTCCGCCGCCGCGGGGCGCTGCCGGGCGTGCACCATCTCCAGCGCCCAGCGGCGCTCCTCCCGCACCTCGCCGGGCGCGTCGGCGGCGGCCAGCTTCTCCAGCGCCATGCGGTGAGCGACGGCGAGCGCGTTCTCCGCTGTGGTGCGCACGTCCGGGGTCACGCCGGTGCGCTCGTACCCGGGGCCGGAAGTCACCTGCATCTGCGGTACGAAGAGGGCCAGCCCCGCTCCCACCGACTGCTTGGCGCCGCCGATCCCCGCCCCCGCCGTCGTCTCGCCCACCAGCGTCCCGCGCCGCAGCCGCTGGACGGCGTACGCGAACATCTCGGCGGCGGAGGAGGTGTTGCCGTTGGTGAGGACCCACAGCTCCACGTCCGGCATGCGCCGCCCCGGCACCTCGCGCAGCGTGCGGCGCTCGCCGGTGATCCGCGCATACCGGCCGTAGGTGGTGAGGAGCGACACGGGCTCGGGGCCGAAGAAGTAGCTGAGGATCAGCTCCACCAGCTCGGGGCTCCCGCCCACGTTGTCGCGCAGATCGACGATGACGGCGTCGCTGTTCGCCAGGAACGCCATCGCCGCCACGGCCGTCTCGCGCGAGTAGTCGAGCGGCACGAACTGCCGCATCTTCAGGTAGCCCACGTTGCCATCGAGTCGCTCCACCGCGTCGAAGGCGAAGTTGGTGCGCGCGATGGCCGCGGAGTCGCGCCCGTCGATCCGGTTCCAGCGCACGGCGCCGCCTGACGCGGAGCCGCCCGCCGCGCCGGGCGTCACGGAGTACTCGCGCGTGGGCTCATAGCTGAGCCGCAGGTGCTTGTCGGCGCGAACCGCCTGCAGGTCCGCCATCATCGCCGCGCCGAACGCGGCCGGCTCGTGGTACGCCTCGTACGCCCCCGCCGCCGCGCGCGTGCGCAGGCGCTCCGCCAGCCGAACCGCGACAGTGGAGTCCGCGTAGCGTGCCTCAAGGATGCGCGCCACGCTGTCCGCGATGGCGTGCCTCGTGGCCGGCGTCAGCCGCTCCGCCCGGGCGCTCTGCGCGGGTGATGGTGCCGCGCATCCAACCGCGGTGATGAGCGCGAGGGCGGCGGCGCGGGCCAGGGGTCGTATCGTCATGGAGATCTCCGTGGGCTGGTTGCGGTCGAACGGGCGTATGACTAAGCCCGCCCGGCCCGCGCTCCAACCTGGAAGTGACGATCGCGACGCCGCCTGTGACGACTCTGTCCGGCGAAGGGAGGGAAGTGGGGGTATTCAGCGCGTAGGACCGGGCGGTCCGATCCGATACAGGCGGCGAGGTTCGACTAACGGCAGGAGCTCACGAAGCTGGGGCATGAGAAGGCGCAGGACGTCGACATCGTTGGTGTAGGCAATCAGCACGACGATCGCAATCGGAAGCGTCGCGGTGTTCTGCTGGAATTCGATGTTCGAATCCACCGTCACGAAGACGTCGAACACGCCTCCCGCACGCCGGAGGAGCGCTCCATTCTGGATGCTGGCCCAACCCACTTCTCTTACCGTCCGGACTTCATGCTCCGGAAGCTCCGTGGCGAGCTGCCGCGGCAGGCATTCGTCTAGCAGCACGCGCACTTTGGATCAGAGCCTCCGTTGCTTCCGCCAGGGCCGCGACTGCCTGCTCGCGCGTGACACCGGGAAAGTCGTCAAGGAATTCCTCGAGCGGGTGACCCGCGCTCAGGTAGTCGGTGAGGTTCTTCAGCGGGACCCGTGTGCCCACGAACACGGGCGTGCCGCCAAGAATTTCCGGATCGCTGTGGATGACGCTTATCGGTGACATGATTTCCTCCTATTCAGGTACGGCGCCGATCGGAGTGTACCTCAGATTGGATGCCATGACCAGAGGCCGATTGAATGTGGTTCGAGGGGTGACGCACAGCGAGCGAAGCGCAGTTCTAATGAGCCACCGACGCGGCAAGCCTGTGCGTCGGAACGCACGTTGGACGCGGACGATCGATTGCGGAGCCCGGCACTTCACTTGCGCGGGGGGTGGCGAGCGAGCTACCTGCTACCGATCGAAGGAGATGCGGATGTCCTGCCCAACGATGAACTTCAGCGGCGTTACGCGCGAGGTGTACGACTGCCTGATCCAGCAGGCCAGGAGCATGGGCTTTCCCGCTCCAAAGGGGGCCAGCGGGATCGTGGCGTACCACAACGTGGAGGCCGAGTACCGCTGGGACGAGGAGGCGGGCACGCTCGCCATCACCATCACCCGCGCTCCCGCGCACATCGGCTGCGCATCGGTGGAGTCCAGCCTGCGGCAGGCCATCCGGGGATGCGGCGGCGCCTGAGCCGCCCGCTCCTCCCCGCGCTCCGCAAGCCGGCGCGCCATCATACCCATCCCACGACGATTTGAGAATGAACGCCACGCGGGAAGCCGACTCGCGCTTCGTCCTGCAGGTGATCCAGCCGGCTCTCCTGGGGCTGATGGACGGCTCCGTATCCACGCTGGCCCCGCTCTTCGCGGCGGCGGCGCTCACGGGCAAACCACGCGAAGCCTTCATCGTGGGGATGGCGGCGTCGATCGGCGCCGGGATCAGCATGGGGCTGGCCGAGGCACTCTCCGACGATGGGGAGACGACCGGGCGCGGCCATCCGTGGATGCGCGGAGCCATCACCGGCGCCGCCACCATCGTCGGCGGGACGCTGCACACGCTCCCCTTTCTGCTGTCGTCACTCCACCTGGCGCTCACCATGGCGTACGTCGTGGTCGCGGTGGAGCTCGTCGCGATCGCGTACATCCGCTACCGCTTCATGAAGTCGCCGCTGGGGAAGACGGTGGTGCAGGTGCTGCTGGGCGGCGGCCTCGTCTTCCTCACCGGGCTCTGGATGGGGAGTTGGGGCGGAGGCCACTGACGCCCGGGCGCCGCGCCGATTGCGGTGGAAGCTGCGGCGTCGCATACTCTTCCGCTCCCCGCCGTCACCCAGCCTCCACGCCCCGGCCATGTCGCTCTACGCACGCCGCACCCCCGTCTACGAGCACACAGGCGACGATACTTACATCTACCCGGCGCAGCCGAGTGGGGCTCAGCGGCTGGCGCTGCGCGTGCTCCAGGCCGGCGCGCTCGCCGTGGTGCTGGTGGCGGCCACGTACAAGGTGTTCGAGCTGGACCGCTTCTTCGTCCCCAAGGAGCTGGTGCTGCACCTCACCGCGCTGATCGCGGGGCTGCTCTGCCTGGGCGCGGCGCGGCGCGTGTCGCTGGGGCGCGTGGACCTGCTTCTGGCGGGATACCTGGTGCTCGGCGCCGTGTCCGCCGCGCTGGCGCAGAACCCGTGGGCGGGGATGCGGGCGCTGGGGGTGAGCGGGTCCGGGATCGTGGTGTTCTGGGCCGCGCGCTCGCTGGGCCGGGCCGGTCTGGCGCGACCCCTTCTGGTGGCGATCGGGATCGCGGTGACGCTGGGGGCGCTCACCTCGCTCGCGCAGACGTACGGGGTGCGGCTGGACTTCTTCAGCGTCAACCGCGCTCCGGGCGGCACGCTGGGGAACCGCAACTTCGTGGCGCACCTCTGCGCCTTCGGGCTCCCCATCCTGGCGCTCTGCGCGCTGCGGGCGTGGCGAGGCCCCGGTGTGGCGCTGGGCGCGGTGGGGTTCGCGGCGCTGGCGGCGGTGCTGGTCCTCACCCGCTCGCGCGCGGCGTGGCTGGGAGTGGCCGCGGGGCTGGCGACGCTGGTGCTCGGCTGGCTCATCGTACGCCCCGTGCGCCGCGACGGGCGCAGCTGGATGCGGCTGGTGATGCTCCTACTCTTCGCGGGCGGGGGCGTGGCGGTGGCGCTGATGGTCCCCAACAAGCTGCGCTGGAACAGCGACGATCCGTACGGCGAGACGGCGCGCGGCGTGGTTAACTACCAGGAGGGGAGCGGGCGCGGGCGGCTGATCCAGTACGGCAACACGCTGCGCATGGCCGCGGCGCACCCGGTGCTCGGCGTGGGCCCCGGCAACTGGCCCGTGGAGTACCCCGGCTTCGCGAGGCGCCGCGACCCCTCGATGGATCCCAACGAGGGCGGGATGACCTCCAACCCCTGGCCCAGCAGCGACTGGGTCGCGCTCCTCGCCGAGCGCGGCCTTCCCGCCTTTGCCCTGCTGGTGCTGGCGATGGCGGGGCTGGCCGGCACCGCCTGGCGCCGCATGCGCACCGCCCGCGACGCCGACGAGGGGCTCGTCGCCCTCGCTCTCGCTGCCACGCTCGTCGCGACGCTGGTGGTGGGCGCGTTCGACGCGGTCCTCCTCCTGGCGCTTCCCTCGCTGCTGATCTGGGCCGCGCTGGGTGCGCTGACGGCGGGCGAGGAGGGGCGGTGGGGCTTCGATGCGGGGGGCGGGGTCCGCTTCCTGGGGATGCTGGTGCTGCTGGCGGGGATCGGCGGGTTCGCCGCCAAGAGCGCCGCGCAGACCGCGGCCATGCACCTATACGCCGGCAGCGGTGCGGCGCGCGTGATGGAGCAGGCGTCCCGCCTGGACCCCGGTAGCTACCGCATCCACCTGCGCCTGGCGCGCTCCTACAGCGGCCGCCGCACCCGCGTGCTCCGTTGCCGGCACGCGGAGGCCGCGCACGAGCTGTTTCCGCACGCCGATGCCGCGGCGGCGCAGGCGAGGCGGTGCGAGTAGGGGGGCGGGCGGGGCCCCCTCCCCCGCTCGTGAACTCGCGGCCCCTCCCCCACAACTGCCTGGGGGAGGGGCGGTGGCGGGCATTGTGCGCGGTGGCAGGGCGCGTCGCGCGGCGGGGCACAGGCAGCCACGTGGGGCAGCCCCTACAGGGATCGGTGCGTTAGTCGAGGGTCTGCGCAGCGGCGAGGGCGGGCAGACACGTGGGTCTGCCCCTACCGGTTCGGTGTGCAGGTGGCGGGGGGGGAGCCGCGCGGGGCACGGGCGCGATAAATCGCGCCCCTACAATGACATCGGCGTGACGGAAAGGTGCCCACGCCCCCTCTCTCGATAACAGAGGGCGGAGCCCTCTCCTGTTATCGGGAGAGGGGGCAGCGAGGAACGAGCGGGGGTGAGGGCCCCCCTCGCCGGATCGCCGCCCGCGCCCCACATTGCACCCACATCCAAATCCACGCAGCCACGACCCCGCACCCGCGCACGCATGTCATCCGATCCGCAGAACCTGACCCGACGCGGCTTCGCAAAGGCCGCGGCGACCGCGGCACTCGTACCGGTGATCGCGCCGATGGCGGCGTGCGCGGGCGGGCAGCCGGAGCCCACCCGTGCGCCCGCGCCGGCCGCGACGGCGGGAGCGACGCCCACAGCTCCTTCGTCGCCGCCGCAGCGGCGGAACGAGCAGCAGCGCGACCCCATGGCCGAGGAGCTGATGGAGGTGCTGCGCGCGAAGTACCGTGACCGGCTCAGCGGCGAGCAGTGGGAGGAGGTGAGGAAGGGGATCGAGGGAAACCTGCGCGTGGCCAAGGCGCTGCACGACTTCCGGCTTCCCATCTCCACCGAGCCGTCGACGGTGTTCCGCGCGTACCGTGGAGGCGGGCGATGATCCCGGCCGACGTCTTCTACCAGCCGCTCACCCGGCTCGCCGGGCAGGTGCGCGACCGGCGGCTGGATCCGGTGGAGCTCGCCGAGGCCGCCCTGCAGCGGCTGGAGTCGCTGGGGCCGCGGCTGGGCGCCGTCGTCACGCTCACCCGCGAGCGCGCGCTGGCGGAGGCGCGCGCCGCGCGCACGGAGATCAACGCGGGGCGCTACCGCGGACCGCTGCACGGCATCCCGTACGGCGCCAAGGACCTCATCGCGGCGGCGGGATACCCCACCACCTGGGGCGCGCAGCCGTACCGCGAGCAGCGCTTCGACCAGGACGCAACCGTCGTCGCGCGGCTCAAGGCGGCGGGCGCGGTGCTGGTGGCGAAGCTGGCATCGGTGGAGCTGGCGGGCGGGATGGGGTACGAGCAGGCGAACGCATCGTTCACCGGCCCGGGCCGCACGCCCTGGAACACCGACTTCTGGAGCGGCGGCTCGTCCAGCGGACCCGGTGCGGCGGTGGCGGCGGGGCTCGTCCCCTTTTCGATCGGGTCGGAGACGTGGGGCTCCATCATCACCCCCGCGGCCTTCTGCGGCGTCACTGGCCTGCGCCCCACCTACGGCCGCGTGAGCCGCGCGGGGGCGATGGCGCTGTCGTGGACGATGGACAAGATCGGCCCGTTGTGCCGCACCGCCGAGGACGCCGGCGTCATCCTGCAGGCGATCGCCGGGCCCGACCCGCGCGACGACGCATCGGCAGACCGCCCGTACCGCCACGCCGCGGCGCGCCCCACCCGCCGCCCGCGCATCGGGGTGCTGAAGGGGCTGGCGGAGGGGTCGCAGCCGGAGGTGCGGCGCAACTTCGAGGCGTCGGTGCAGCGGATGGCCGAGTTCGCGGAGGTGGTGCGCGACATCACCCTTCCGCAGTTCCCCTACGGCGCCGCCGCGTCGCTGATCATCGAGGCGGAGGCGGCGAGCATCTTCGAGGAGCTGGTGGAGAGCGGCCGCGTGCACGAGCTGACCGCGCCCGAGGACCGGCTGGGCGGCTACCCGGGCCAGGTGGTGTTCGCCAAGGACTACCTGCGCGCCCTGCGCATCCGCACGCCCGCCGCGGAGGCGATGGACCGCTTCTTCGCGGAGCGCGGCTTCGACGCCCTGGCGCACCCCACGCGCGGCACCGTCTCGTACCCGGTTGGGAAGAAGTTCGGCGAGGCCTACACCGACGCCTCCGGCGGCGGCGAGCCGATCTCGGCGGCCTCCAACCTCCTGGGCCTCCCGGGGATCGCCATTCCCAACGGCTTCGGGCGCGACAACCTCCCCACCTCGCTCTCCCTCACGGGGCGCGCGTGGGAGGAGGCGAAGGTGATCGCCGTGGCCGCCGAGTACCAGCGCCACACGGACTGGCACACGCGTCGCCCGGCGGGCTTCTGAGCATGGTGCTGGTGAGGCACGGGCCGCGCACCCGCAGCGGCATCGTCATCGGCGTGGGGATGGGGGGCTTCGTGGACGGCATCGTCCTCCACCAGATCCTGCGGTGGCACAACATGGGCTCGTCCGTGCTGCGGCCGGACACCATGGAGGCCATGCGGCAGAACATGCTGTGGGATGGCCTCTTCCACGCCGGCACCTGGCTGGCGGCGATGGCGGGGATCGTGATGCTCTGGTCGCACGCGCGGCAGGGGCATCCGCTCCCGGGGCCGCGGGCGCTCGCGGGCCAGCTTCTGCTGGGCTGGGGCCTCTTCAACCTGGTGGAGGGCCTGATCGACCACCACCTCCTCGCCCTCCACCACGTCCGCGACCTCCCCGGGCACGTGCCGCTCTACGACTGGATCTTTTTGGGGATCGGCGGCGTCGCGATGATCCTGGTGGGCTGGCTGATGTCCCGCCCCCGCCGCGACCCCCTCCTCCGCCGCTGACGGAGCGGCGTCGGGCACGGGCGCGATAAATCGCAGCCCCTACGAGGGCATTGACGACAGGACGGACAGTTCTCCCCCTCCCCCGCTTGCGAGGGAAGGGGGCCGGGGAGTGGGGGCCTGTCCTCCCCCCTGTCCTCCCGCGATGACACACCGATCCGCCCTGCCGGGGGCCGCGCAACGTAACTCTTTTCGCTATATTCACATCCGAATCAGGCCGTTTCCGGTACGCCGGATGCGTTCCCGCAGACCGTCAAGCAGCACCCTGTCCTTCCTCCGCGGCAACCCGTTTCGGGAGATCCCATGAAGACCCAAGCACGCGCCATCCGCCGCGCTGCCCTCGCCCTGGCCGGCCTCGTCGTCGTGTCCGGCGGGTGCGGCAAGCAGGTGACCCGCATCAGCCCCGACCAGCAGATCGACCTTTCCGGCCGCTGGAACGACGTCGACAGCCGGCAGGCCGCCGACG
>DASVTZ010000139.1 GCA_036387335.1 Longimicrobium sp. | reverse complement strand
CTCCCCCGCCCCCGCCCCCGCCCCGCCCCATCCCGGGGAACCATCCACATCTGTTCCCAATCGGGCGCGCCCGTTCCCGTAGCGGAACATCGGTGAATCGGGACGTATCATCCCAAAGGCACCTCCTGCAAAGACTTGGCTGATCCTGCGCAGTGGGCCGGACCTTGCCATCCGTGTGGGGGCAACCGTCCTGCCCCCACACGCTCTGGTTATGCCGCAAGCTTTTCGCATCGCGTTCGCCGACGACGACCCGGACCAGGGGTACCTGCTCTCATCGGTGCTGCGCTGCCGCGGGTTCGAGGTGCTCCCCTTCGCCAGCGGCGACGACCTGCTGGGATGGGCCGAGCGCGACAGCGGCCGCGCCGACGCCGTCCTGCTGGACAACGACATGCCCGGCCGCGACGGCGTGGAGTGCTGCCGCGCCCTGCGCACCCTCCCCGCGTTCGCGAGCATCCCGATCGCGTTCGTCACCGGGTCGCGCGCGCCCGAGCTCCACTCGCGCGCCCACGATGCCGGGGCGAGGCAGGTGATCGACAAGGACGAGACGATGCTGGAGCGGCTGATCCTCTGGCTCGACGAGTCGCTGAGCGGACCGCGCTGAGATTCGTGCAGCGAGGAAGCGACGGGGGCGGACCGGATGACCGGTCCGCCCCCGTTTTCGCCATGCCCCGCGGTTTCAGGCGGCGGCGTTGAAGCCGTCCCACTTGCCGCGCAGCCGGTCGAACAGGTCGCGGACGGGCGAGCCGGCCGGGCCGCCATCCGGCCCGTGCCGCTCGATTATAAGGCGTAGGAGCGAAAAGGTGGCCGTGGCCGCACCCACGCGCTCCAGCGTGGGGAGCTGCTCGGGGGAGTCGAACCAGAGGGTGGTCGACATCGTGTCCACACGGCACACGTCGTCCACCAGGTGTTGCGACGGGCGCAGCCAGGGGACCTCGCCGTACAGCTTAGGATGGGGCTCGTCGAGGCCGTAGAGCAGGATCATCGCCCGCTTCTTCTCGTAGCGAGCGTTGCCGAAGACGCTGGCCTGCACCAGCCCCCTCACCCGCTTCATGAACACGTTGGAGGTGAGGGAGATCAGCGACAGGGCGCGCAGCTCCACCAGGACCGTGGCCTCGGTGAGCGTCAGGTCGCGCAGATCCTTCCAGGCGTGGGCGATCTGCACCTGCGTGCGCAGCCGCGTCCGCACGTCGAGCGCCGTCCGCCGCGCCTCTATCAGCGCCGCGATGGTGGCAATGCACAGGATGCCCGGCACCACGTACACCAGGATGTCCTGCCACTGCCATCCGTTCCCGAGCTTCTCCCGCCACGCGTGCACCCCCAGCGCCACCACCGACGCCGCCGCCAGCACGAAGAGCAGCCGCCCGGCCCACGCGGCCATCCGCAGCGTGAACCATCCGCGTCGTGGCGCGGGAGGAGTGACGTAGAGCGCCGCCTGCCGCGTGTTGGTGTCGGAGATCAGCAGGGTGTCGGCCTCGCCGTGCTCGTTCGCGCGGAGGACGCTCTCCACCCCCTGGTTGTCGTAGATGCCGCCGTCCATCAGCGGGAGCGCGGGCTCGAACTTCGTCCCCAGCTCCTGCCGGACGCGCTCCAGCACGCCCGGCGCCCAGTGGAACTCGTCGGGGAAGAGAATCGGCTCGAAGCCGCCGGGGAAGCACGAAGATGCCCCCACCACGTCCGCCAGCCTGATCTGCGCGGCCACCTCGCGCGGCACCGGGAAGTTGCCGTTGCCGATCTTCACGCGGGGATTCGGGCTGCGGCGGAAGCGGAAGTCGAGGCCGCCGCGGAACTCGGTGGAGTTGAAGATGATCTCCGCCGGGATCCCTTCGCCGTCGAGCACCTCTCCCAAGCGCCGGTCGCCCAGGAAGTTGGGCGCGGCGTACACGGCCGCGGCGCAGCGGATCAGGCTCGGATTCGAGCGCACCTCCCCGCCCGGGTACGACGTGAGCCGCTCCAGCGCCTCGCGCACCACGTTGGTGGCCGTCAGCCACGCGCGGAACTGCTCGCGGAACTCTTCGAACGCCACCCCGTCCAGCAGCGACACGACCCACTTCATCCCCACGATCGTCCCGCCGGAGACGGTGGAGAGCGCTGCCACGTAGCGCAGCAGCCCCACCTCGCTCAGCAGCCCGAGCACCCCCAGGTGGAACCCCGCCGCCCGGTACCCCCCGCCGGACAGTGAGAGGCCGATCGGGCCGAGGGGTGCGTCGGGGTCGTTGCGTATCTCGGTTGGTTGTTGAGCGGCGAGCGTGGCAGGCGTGGTGTCCATTGGGGAAGGGGACTCCGGAGGGTTCGGCTGGGGATGGGACGGAGGTCAGGCACATGGCCTGAAGGCCGCGGCTGGAATCGGATCAGCCGCGCAAGGTGCGTCCTCGAAGCCGCGCGAGACAAGACTCTTGATGTCCCGCGCGGCGCCCAACCCGTGACCGGCACACCCGCCCGCTGGCGTCACTCCGGCGGATCACCTCCGTCGAATCCGCAGTTTTCGGCCGTCCACCGCCCGCACTCCTCGCGCGACGCAGGGCCGAAGACCTGTGAGTAGATCGCGGGATAGAGCGCGTTCTCGGGCAGGACCTTGCACCCCTGGTGCTTCTCGCCCTCCGATCCAGTCAGGGCGATCACGATGAACCGGTCGCCTCCCGGACCCGCCGTGAAATCCAGCTCGTGGCCGCAGCCACCCTCGATCTCGAACCGCTCCCTCCGCCTCGCCCCGATGACCTCGATCCCCATGGAGCCGATGATTCCGGTGAGCGGGATCGTTTCCTCGAAGGGGACGATGCGGTTCAGGCAGATCCCGTGCGGCAGATGCCCCACGACCTCGATCCCCCAGTACTCGGGGCAGCGGATGTAGATCAGCGGTGAGAGCGCGACCTTCATGTTGCTGCACGGTTTCCGGCCCGTGACGGTCAGGAAGTACGTGCCGGGAATGAACCCCGGAGTGACGTGGGCCGAGTCGAAGTCCAGCAGCCGGTAGCTTTCGGCCGCGGGATGCGAGTCCGGGCGGTAGTCGGTCATGGCGGTCTTTCCGGAAGCAGGTGGACGCGAGCCCGGCGCGCCGCCGGGCCGGGAGACTGCGGGTGTGCTTCGCTATGGATGGACCGGTCCCGCGTTTTTCCCGCTGGTGATGCCCCGGCGAACTGCACCAGTGCCCGATACCGTTTCTCCAGCTCCCTCAGCCCACGCTGGACAGCGCGGCTGACTCGTCGCCGTTACTTCTCGCAGATGACGTGCACCGCCGAGGGTGCGTTGAGGTAGTCGTCCCAGAATTGCTCGCCGCGCTTGTGTACCGAATCCGGAGGGGCGAGGAAAGGCTCGATCCGGCATGTGCGGAAACCCGCGGTTCGGAATGCCTCCTCGTACACTCTCCAGGGCCACCAGAAGAAGTCGAACTCCACCGTCTTCTCGCCGAGGAACAGCGTGCCGCGGAGGTTGGCTCCTTCGCGCAGCGTCTCGTCCAGGAGGCGAAAGCTGAAGCCGTACTTGCGGTGGTCGACGACGGGCTCGGGCGGCCGGAGCGGATTGGCGATGCTCCCCACGAAGTGCTGGCCCGGCTCGAGGTTGTCGTAGACGGTCTGCGCCATCCTGTGCAGCCGCTCGCGGCTTTCCGCATGGTGCAGGAGGTAGGCGGCCGTGACGCGGTCGAAGGGGCCGAGGGGAAACAGCGTCGCTGGATCTGAGACGAGGTACCCGATGTGGAGAGGCCGAGCCTCTTCCTCCTGATACGCCAGCGCGATCATCTGCGGTGAGATGTCGACGCCCACCACGCGCGCAGCACCCCATCGCTTGATGAGGCGCGTGCCCATCCCGTCGCCGCAGGCCAGGTCCAGCACGGAGAGACCGGTGAGGTCCCCCAGGCGGCGCCGGAGCGAGTACCACTCCGCCTCGCGCAGCGGCACGGCGGCGGAGATCTTCTGATAGTCCAGGGCGATGTTGTCGTACTGTGTCACGCGCTCCTCATCGGATTCGTCAGCGGACATCGAACTTGCGGCCCCAGAATGTAGCTGGAAGGGTGTGCGGCGCCAGACGCGGGCTGCTACTACAGCCATGCGGTCTCACGCAGGGTGCGCGCGCCGTCGGCGGATCACCGACATCCAGATGTAAATATCCTCAGATGGCGCCCCAAGCCGCAGCCAGCACGAGATTGTTGCGGGCGGTCCGCACGTCGAACTGCTCTGGATCGTAGTCTTGCGCCCAGAGGCGGTATGTCCCGTGCTCGGGGTGACGGGGATCTGCAAGGGCCTCGAGCATCTCCGCATACCCGTGGGGCCCGCCGCAGTCCTCGGGCGGCCCCGCGCGCTCCCCCGCGTACAGCACCGGCAACCCAGCGTCGCCGTCGATCGGCGCGGCGATGTAGACGCCCTCCATTTCGATCACGTGCACCCAGTTGTCACCAAAATCGTACGTGTAGCGGAATCGCGCGTCGTCACTCAACCCGAGGTCACGCAGCCGGACGACCGTCGTGTCTTCGTCCTCTGCCTCCTCATGTGGCGCTTCGAAGCGGCGCTCGCCGATCCTGAAGCTGTACAGGTGGTAGTCGAGCCACCCGAACGCCATCTGGATAACGCGGTGCAGTTGGTGGAGCGTGTACGCGTCCGGCACGCGTACGCGGCGCCAGATCGGCGGCTCGATGCGCGCGAGAGCGATGCGGAGCTGCAGCAGCCGCGGTTTGGGCTTGCGGCCGCGGCGAGCGGGCGGGTGTGGAGGATTCTCGGAGATCATGCGATGGAAGTAAGCGGCGGCGGATCACACTCGGATTGGAGCGCACGTCCCCGCGGGGGTGCGACGTGAGCCGCCCCAGCGCCTCACACACGACGTTCGTGGCTCAGCCACGCGCGGAACCGCTCGCGGAACTCGTCGAACGCCACCCCGTCCAGCAGCGACACGACCCACCGCATCCCCACGATCGTCCCGCCCGAGACGGTGGAGAGCGCGGCCACGTCGCGCAGCAGCCTCACCGCGCTCAGCAGCCCCAGCACCCCCAGGTGGAACCCGCCGCCGGTACCCCCGCCCGAGAGCGAGAGGCCGATGGGGCCGAGGGGGCGCGTCAGAGTTGGAGGGGAGCGCTGGGGTGGTTGCGTCGAGGAAGCCTGAGGCCGGCATCGGAGCGGAAGGCCGGGGGACGGGTGGCGCGGAACAGAACGCGCCGGGATGCGTGTGCGCATCCTGCAGCGCGACGCAGCGGCTGTCAAGCCGCGACACTCGGCGCCGCGGTGCCCGGCGGCGTGCCCAACCGCCGTTCGTCGCCATTGGCCTCGGGGAGGTGACGAACCCGGCAGGTTCCAATCCGCGGCGGTTGGTCGCAATCAAGATCCTTGCGTTTCGCCTCGGCAGCGTGCTACGTAGAAAAATGTCAGAATGCGCCCGGTGCCTTGAGCAAAATCTCCTACAATCCGTCGCTCGTCAGATGGCTTCTCTTGTGTCAGGGACAATGTCATTCAGGAGTTTTTATGATTTCGGGATTGCCTGTTTTCACAATCGTATTCGGCTGGTGCTTGGTCCTTTCCAGTTGCAGTGAACCCTCTCCCGAATTCCACGCGAGCCCCGGTTCGCCGCTCGGTATCGTCACCTTCGCGGGAAACATAAACATCCTGCACACGTTCGGCGACGGAAGCGTGGAGCGCGCCCCGCAAGAGACGCAGGCCATCACGCGCCTGCTCCTGCTTTACACGGCGCGCCGCTTGGACGAGAGCGGAGTGACGATCCGCGGTGTGTCCCGCGCGACGCTGCAAAGCGGACTTGACGCCTCGCAGCTGATGGACCTGGACCAGGAGGATCTCGGCTGGGTCCGACACGTGAGGGGGCGTGCGATGTACGTAGGAGTGGGCTCCGGGATGGCGGTGCTGCAACCCTCCGACTCCATCGAGATCGCCCGCATCGCCTCCGTGGACCGCGTCCCAGCCGCGTTGTGGGCGATCAGCAGCTACGAGTGGAGTACCGGCGGCTGGCGTAGCGAGCTGCCATTCGGCCGGACCAACTGGCGCTTCAAAATCCGAACAGCGCTGAAAATCCTGGATCAGGAAGGCCGGGAGCGCTGGCGCGGCCAGGTCTCGGCCGAATCAGGGCCGGAGACAGGATCGGGAAGGAACTACGTGCTGTATTCTTCCACCGCAATAACCGACGCGCAGGCGAAGGACCTGGTTGAAAGCGCCGTTGAGAACGCATCGAAAGGGATCGCGCAAAGAATCACCACACTTTATGAAGGTGGAAAATGAGAAAGCTTCGTGGACTTCTGACCTCCGGATTCTGGGCTCTGCACCGGCATCGGACGTATTTCGTGAAGTGGAGCTGGTTCGCGATCGGCGCACTCGTAGTGCTGTCCGTGTACCTGTGCTCTGAGGTACGGCTGGGTTTCAGGAATCAATCCCTCACTGAGATCTCCGCCGCGGAACTCGCGAGCTTCGCCCCGAGCGAGGGAACGGAGGTTCGGATCGATGCGGACTTCAAGCTGGCGGATTACTGGGTCGGAAAAGAAAGGGACGCTGAAGTCTACTACACTCTTCTGGACGCGGGCACCGGATCCGTTCTCGTCAAGAGCTCGCTGCCCGCCCAGCGCCGCACGGCACGCGTGCACGGGACGTTCGAGCGGCTGGATCCACAGGTAGGCGCCGCCATCGCCAGGAGCTTTCCAAGTGTGCCGCAGGTGGTGCTGAACCTCGGGAAGCGGCCTTTGCCCCTCTGGTTGAGCGTTCCGGGACTGCTGCTCGCCATCCTGGTGCTCATCCACGCCGTGGGCGTACTGGCCGGCTCGTACGGGTTCAAGGAAAGACCACTCCCGGCGAACGCCAGGGCCGTGGCAGGTGAGGGCATGAAAGCGGTGCTCGCCCGGCCGTATCTGCGCGTGACCTGGGCGAACCTTTCCCTTGGAGATCTGGAGGCAATGGCGATCTTTGGCGACGATGCGCTCCGCATCGCAACCGCCGTGACCCGCACGTGGGAGGTCGCTAACGCTGAGTTTGAAGGCAGCAGCCGGACGATTGACATAAAAATTCCCTTCCGTGACCTTCGGGAGTTGAAGTTCGGGAGTATCCCGGTGGGGTTGAAGGAACTCCCCGCCCTGGTGATCCAGGGCCGCAGGAAGGTCGTGGTTTTCAGCGAAGCCCTGGATCCGCTGATCACCACGATGTTCCTCGTTCAGGCGCTTCGAGCCGCAGCGATGCGCGGTGGGTCGCCCTCCCACAGCAGCCGCCCCGTCGCGTCTGCGCAGTAGGGGCTGTGCGCATATTGGCTGCCGGGAAAGTGTTGATCATCCACACGGCCAGACCCTGACACCTCTGTACCGCAGCACGACAGCCGCGGCTCGCGACGCGGCTGTCGTGCGTTCGAGGCGGCGGGTCGTACGAGCTAGCGGCACTCCTTCAGGCTCAGGAGGTTGTTCGGCTCGCTACTGTCCGCGTCCGTCTTCAGGTACTTGACCCCGTTTCTGGTCGCGACGACCACATCGACCTCCTTGCCGCCCTAGCTCACGTAGTACGACTCAGTGCCGCTCTCGATGGTGCTGATGGCGGCTTCCTGCGTATGCTTCCATCCCGCGCCCGATGTGGGTGATGCGCTCGTACTTGCTCTCGCGGTCGTTCTTGTTGATGCACGTGATCTGCTTGGCCATCTTAGCCTCCGGTGTGTAGCGAGAAAGACGGGGCTACTGCGTCATCACTCCTGTCGGACGGGGACTCCGTTTTTCCGCGTCCGTCTTTCCCCCGCCCGCACACCACCTATATTCCCGCTCCGACCGACAACTCCGTCCGGCACCACGCGCCGGCTCGTCCGACCGCGGATGGGCCGGCGCGCGCACGCACAGACAGATGCCCAGGCGCACCGACCTCTAGAGCATCCTGATCCTCGGCTCCGGGCTCATCGTAATCGGGCGGGCGGCTGAGTTCGACTTTAGCAGGATGCGGGCGGTCCGTGCGCTGCGCGAAGAAGGGTAGGCGCGATCCTGGTCGACTGCGACCCGGGCACGATATCCTGACTGCGTTACCCCTTGCCGTGAGCCGGTGCGGGCCGTTGATTGGCGTCGTAGCCACCAGCCGTCAGACCAGTTCCGAGCGCGCCGATGTCCCTGAAGCGAAAGATGAGCCGCAGGAGGGAAGCGACAGGGCACTTGTTGGAGGTTGTCCACGACGCCCTGCCGCAGGCGTGGCATTCGCGGCTCGCCAGCGAAATTCGTGAGGCGATCCCCGGTCTGCACGCGCTGGTGCATGATGATCCGCGCGCGGCGGTTGCGGAGCTGCGTTCGTGGATCGAGCGTGAGCCGCTACCCATGTTCTATAACTGGCTGAGTGCCGCCCACAGCGCGCTCGGGGAGATGGATGCGGTTGATGAGGTTGTCGTTGAGAACTACCGCCGGAATCCGCATTACCTGTTTGCGCGCATCAACTACGCCGAGCTCTGCATCGCTGGCGGGGACCTGGCGGGCGCGCGAGAAGCGCTTGGAGACGGCTTCGACATCCGCCGTCTTCTCCGCGGCAGAAAGCGCGTTCACATCACCGAAGTGACGGGGTACTTCTACGCGGTCGGCCGTTACCACGTCGAAACCGGAGACCTGGATGCAGCGCACCGGGCGTACGAGCTGCTGAAAGAGGCTGCTCCGGACGCGCCTCCCACCAGGGCGCTCCGCCACATGCTGCGGTCGCGCCTGCGGGACACTCTCTCGAAGTAGCCCAGCGCCGCGTACGGCTTGGACCCTGTGCGGCATCCGCGCGCTCCTGGCCAAGCCGCGCGGCATCCTTTCCGTACCGCCTCGCGCCGCATAAATTCCCGCCCCGACCGACAACTCCGTCCGGCACCACGCGCCGGCTCGTCCGACCGCGGACGGGCCGGCGCGCGCACGCACAGACAGATGCCCAAGCGCACTGACCTCAAGAGCATCCTGATCCTCGGCTCCGGGCCCATCATCATCAGGCATGCGGCCGGGTTTCGACTACAGTGGGACGCAGGCCGTGAGGGCGTTGCGGGAGGAGGGCGTGCCGTTTACATAACTGTGCGGCACGCCCGAGCCTAGGGCGCGACAATTCTGCGCGCGACCAACCGGCGGTGGAGCTTACCACACAACGCTTGGCGAGGGACAATGGATGTGCCCTCGTCGCGGCTGCGCAAGAGTGACTCTGCAAGATCCCCTACGACGTACGCAGCGTCACACATATTGGGGCCTCGCGCTTGTGACCAGCCGTGCTGCTGTCCGAACGAGTGCACCCGTTCGTGCACCAAGGTGTTGGCGAGCGCGTTTTTCATGGTGGTGGTGGCTGTCACGTAGGATGGCGAAATTTCTGTGATCAGCGCGCAAGAGGGGCTGAATGGGATACACGCCGTCGTTACCGCGGTAGTGGGAGGGTAGGACACTTCACTTACGCCTATATCGTCTGAGCCATAATTCCCCTCGGCTTCAAATCGGTTCAGCAGCCAAGCAATGGGCGCCCGGCGCGCGGCGCGCGGGAGCAAGCGGCGCCGTTTCCGACCCCATTCTATCTCACCTGAAACCTCCATTTCACGTAGGATCGTTAGGAAGGCCGTATCCGAGGTTATTCTGTTGGCTTGCGCAATAGCTTCTGCCAGCAGTGCCCGCTGGGATGGGGTGAAGTCCGCCTCTGATCCAGAGACGGGCATCGCTGTATCGGCCAAGCGTTCCGCCGGCTGTCCAGCCAACGTGACGTGATCCGCGGCGGAACTGTCGCTGGTCGACTCTGAAAAGGTCGCGCAGCTGGCGAGGGATAAAGCTACGGTAATTGATATAACGGACCGTTCAATCATCTGTGCACCTCTCCGGTGAGTGTGGAACTCCGTGCATCGTGATTGGGGCAGATCGGATGCAGGCACAAACGCGAAGCCAAGACAGGCGTTGAGATGATGCCGCCGAAGGTACATAGCTAACCAATCTCGGGCCGTCGGAAAATTACTGACCAGTCAATGCTCTACGCACTGCGAAAGGTCAATTCGCGAGTTCGATCAGCGGCCTGTCGATTTTCACTGAGACGGACGGACTCCGCCGCGGACAGAAGAAACTGCCGGCCCTCGACTGCCAGCTTAAACGCGGCTCACCAGCCCGGTGCCGCAGGCATCCGAACGCACTGAGTGGATGTGGTCGTTCGGCTGCAGCTCTGAGTGAGATAGCCGGTGCATGCAGGAGGAGTAGCAAACCGGCAGACGTGACCACCGAAGCAAAATTGTTGCATTTCCCACAACTCCGCGTAAAAAGTATGGACACGATCCACTCCGAAGTATTAGCTGCGGTCGCTGGAGAAAACAAGATTTAGGTGACGGCTGAAGCAGGAGGTAGGGCACCCCGTCCCAAATACCTCACGCCACATTCATGGCGCGTCGGCCGGAACCTGAACCATTGCCCTAGGTGATCGCGTCCTTTCCACCCGCTCCCGCGCTCCCTATATTCTGCCCCGACCGACAACTCCGTCCGGCACCACGCGCCGGCTCGTCCGACCCCGGATGGGCCGGCGCGCGCACGCACAGACAGATGCCCAAGCGCACCGACCTCAAGAGCATCCTGATCCTCGGCTCCGGGCCCATCGTCATCGGGCAGGCGGCCGAGTTCGACTACAGTGGGACGCAGGCCGTACGGGCGCTGCGGGAGGAGGGGTACCGCGTGATCCTGGTCAACAGCAACCCGGCCACGATCATGACCGACCCCGACCTCGCCGACGCCACCTACATCGAGCCCATCACCCCCGAGTGGGTGGAGCGGGTGATCGAGAAGGAGAAGCCCGACGCCATCCTCCCCACCATGGGCGGGCAGACGGCGCTGAACGTGGCGCTGGAACTCCACGACAGCGGCGCGCTGGCCAGGCACGGGGTGGAGCTGATCGGCGCCAACGCGCGCGCCATCCGCATGGCGGAGGATCGAAGCGAGTTCTCCAAGGCGATCTCGCGCATCGGGCTGCGGCTGCCGCACGGGGGGTTCGCGCGCTCGCTGGACGAGGCGCTGCGCATCGTGGAGGACACCGGCTACCCCGCCATCATCCGCCCGTCGTTCACCATGGGCGGCACGGGGGGCGGGATCGCGTACAACCGCGCCGAGTTCGAGGAGCAGGTGCGCCGCGGCATAGACCTGTCGCCGGTGAGCGAGGTGCTGGTGGACCGCTCGGTGATCGGGTGGAAGGAGTTCGAGCTGGAGGTGATGCGCGACGGGGCGGACAACGTCGTCATCATCTGCTCCATCGAGAACTTCGACCCCATGGGCGTGCACACGGGCGACTCCATCACCGTGGCGCCCGCGCAGACGCTGACCGACGTCGAGTACCAGAAGATGCGCGACGCCGCCATTGCCATCATCCGCGAGATCGGGGTGGAGGCGGGGGGGTGCAACGTCCAGTTCGCCGTGAACCCGGCGGACGGCGAGCTGCTGGTGGTGGAGATGAATCCGCGCGTGTCGAGGTCGTCGGCGCTGGCGTCGAAGGCGACGGGGTACCCCATCGCGCGCATCGGGGCGAAGCTGGCCGTGGGCTACACGCTGGACGAGCTGCCGAACGCCATCACGCAGACCACGCCCGCGTCGTTCGAGCCGGTGCTGGACTACGTGGTGGTCAAGTTCCCCCGCTTCGCCTTCGAGAAGTTCCCCGCCGCGGACGCAACGCTCGGGGTGCAGATGAAGGCGGTGGGGGAGTCGATGGCCATCGGGCGCACCTTCAAGCAGGCGTGGCAGAAGGCGATTCGCGCGCTGGAGATCGGGCGCAGCGGCTGGGAGACGGGATCGCTGGCCGACGACCGCGTGCCGGACGAGACGGACGAGTCGCTGCGCCGCGCGCTGCGCCGCCCCACGCCGGAGCGCGCGTTCCAGATGAAGCGCGCGCTGGAGCAGGGCTTCTCGCAGGAGGAGGTGTCGTCGCTGACCGCGGTCGATCCGTGGTTCGTGGCGCAGCTCGCGCAGCTTGTCGACGCCGAGCGGGCGTACGCGGCGCTCCCCGAGGTGACGCCCAGCGAGATGCTGCGCATGAAGCGCTTCGGCTTCAGCGACGTGCAGCTTGCGCGTCTTCGCGGCGAGACCGAGGATGCGGTGCGCGAGCGGCGCTGGGGGATGGAAATCCACCCCATCTACAACCGCGTGGACACCTGCGCCGGCGAGTTCCCGGCCATGACGCCGTACCTCTACTCCACCTACGCGGAGGAGAACGAGTCCGAGCGCTCCGATCGCCGCAAGGTGGTGATCCTGGGGTCGGGGCCCAACCGGATCGGGCAGGGGGTGGAGTTCGACTACTGCTGCGTGCAGGCCGCGCTCGCCCTGCGCGATGCCGGGTGGGAGTCGATCATGGTCAACTCCAACCCCGAGACGGTTTCGACGGACTTCGACGTGTCGGACAAGCTCTACTTCGAGCCGCTGACGCTGGAGGACGTGCTGGAGATCGTGCGCCTGGAGCAGCCGGACGGCGTCATCGTGCAGCTCGGCGGGCAGACTCCGCTGAAGCTGGCCGAGCCTTTGGAACGCCTGGGCGTCAAGATCATCGGCACGCCAACCGAGGCGATCGATCGCGCGGAGGACCGCGAGCGCTTCGAGGCGCTGGCCCGCGAGCTGGGGGTCAAGCAGCCGCCCAACGGCCTGGCCGTCTCGGTGGAGCAGGCGGCGGAGATCGCGGAGCGGGTGGGCTACCCCGTGCTCGTGCGCCCCAGCTACGTGCTGGGCGGGCGGGGGATGCGCATCGTGTACGAGGAGGAGGGGCTGCGGCACTACTTCGCGACGGCCGCCAGCGTGAGCCATGAGAGGCCCGTGCTCATCGACCGCTTCCTGGAGGACGCCTTCGAGGCCGACGTTGACGCGCTGTGCGACGGCGAGACGGTAGTGATCGGCGGGGTGATGCAGCACATCGAGGAGGCGGGGATCCACTCCGGCGACTCGGCGTGCGTGCTGCCGCCCTTCATGCTCACCGACGCGCAGATCGCGGAGATGCGCGAGCACACCCGCAGCTTCGCGCTGGGGCTCGGCGTGATCGGGCTGATCAACGTGCAGTACGCCGTCTACGGAGGCGTGGTGTACGTGCTGGAGGTGAACCCGCGCGCTTCGCGGACGGTGCCGTTCGTCTCCAAGGCGACGGGGGTGCCGCTGGCCAGGATCGCGGCGCGGCTGATGGTGGGGGAGAAGCTGGCGAGCTTCGGGTTGCCGGAGGAGATCCCGGTGGGCGGGGTGGCGGTGAAGGAGGCCGTCTTTCCCTTCAACAAGCTCCCCGAGGTGGACCCGCTGCTCGGCCCCGAGATGCGCTCCACGGGCGAGGCGATGGGCTTCGACGACTCGTTCGGGATGGCGTTCGCTAAAGCGCAGATCTCGGCGGGGACGCACCTTCCCAAGGACGGCCGCGTCATCATCACCGTGAACGATCCGGACAAGGCGACGGTCACGCCCATCGCGCGGCGGCTGCACGACATGGGCTTCCGCATCGCGGGCACCGAGGGCACCGCGCGCTACCTGCGCAGCCGCGGCGTGCCGTGCGAGCGCGTCTTCAAGGTGAACGAGGCGCG